>CALUVO010000044.1 GCA_944324245.1 Candidatus Gastranaerophilales bacterium
TTGATAACTTTACAAACTTTTTCAACAAAATATTACCCGGAACACCTTTGAACAACCAGTTTAATAACTTTGGAGGTTCAAACTCTGTAGACAGTACAACTTCTAACCAGAGAACAATGGGTATCAACGACTATGTAACAGTTCAGGTTGTACAGATGCTGCCAAACGGAAACCTTATGGTTCAGGGCAAAAAGACACTGGTTAACGGAGGTGAAAGAGTAGACCTTCTGGTTAGCGGTGTAGTTGACCCGAGATTTATTGACCAGAACGGTCAGGTTTATTCAAGAAATGTTGCCAACTTCCAGTTTGCACTTGCAGGCAAGGGTACTGTTACAAGAGCAGGCAACGAAGGTATCATAAACAGAGCGGTAAAATACCTGTTCTAATACATAAAATTAATACGAAAGATAAGGATATGAAAAAACTTTTAAAACTGATACTGGTAATAACAATGATAACAGGCATGGTTTCCTCCGATGCATTGTCCACAATGGTGAGAATAAAAGACATTGCGCACGTTAAAGGAGTAAGAAACAACCAGTTAGTCGGATACGGTGTTGTTGTAGGTCTGCCGGGTACGGGCGACAACTCGCGTTCTACACAGATTACAAACCAGATGTTACTCAAAAACCTCGGTACGGTAATCGAACAGTCAAACTATATCCAGAAGGGTTCATCAGCAGCCGTACTGGTAACAGCTACCGTTCCGCCGTTTGCAAAAAACGGAGACCAGATTGATTTAACCGTTTCCACCATGGCTGACGCAAAAAGCCTTGAAGGCGGTGTACTTGTCCAGACACAGTTAAGAGCACCTAACGGCGAAATTGTTGCAATCGGGCAGGGGCCTGTATCGGTAGGAGGTATTTCAAAAGATTCCAACGGAACAAGCACAAGAACAGCTATTACAACAACCGGAAGAATCCCTAACGGCGGTATTGTGGAAAGAGATATCAATACACAAATCGGTGATGAAAACACACTTACACTTCTGTTAGACAAATCAGACTATACAATGGCAACCAGAGTTGCAAATACTATAAGCAGAAACGTTACCGCTGCAAAAGCAGAAGACGGTTCAAGCATAAGAGTTGCAATCCCTGCAAAATTTAACAATGACAGAATTGCTTTTCTTTCAATACTTGAAAATATGACAATTGATGCAACAAGAGACAAAGCAAGAGTTGTTGTAAACGAAAGAACGGGAACAGTGGTAATAGGCAGCGAAGTAAAACTTCTTCCTGCTGCTGTTGCACACGGAAACATAACAGTAACAGTACAGACAACAAATCAGGTTTCACAGCCTGAACCGTTTGCGGGCGGTACTACTACAGCTTTTGCAAACAGCGCTGTTTCTGTTAACAAAGGCTCGGGCAGCCTTGTTACAATGCCCGCAAACAGTACGCTTAATGACCTTGTCAGAGCGCTCAATGCTATCGGCGTTGCCCCGATTGACCTGATTTCAATCATGCAGGCATTGAGAGAAGCCGGCAGTCTGCAGGCGGAAATACAGGTAATATAGCGAATTTCCGGACGGATGAAACCCGGGGAGCGAGACACGAAATGAGCAGAAGCGAAAGCGCAGCGAATGACAGTGTCGAGCGGGAAGGAAATTCAAGACAGCGGATTTCCGTACGGACGACACGACCGAAGGGAGTTAGTCCGGGGAGCGAGACACGAAATGAGCAGAAGCGAAAGCGCAGCGAATGACAGTGTCGAGCGGGAAGGAAATTCAAGACAGCGAATTTGCCTTCTTTTCTTAGCGAGCTGAGGCGAGCTAAAGAAAATGGCGTCACGGAAAAACATTAAACAATTAAATATATTAAATGTCTGTATATAGTGACCGGACGAAAAGAAAATTCAAAACCAATAAATAACAAGAGGAAAACATGTCATATTCATCAATACAATCAAACGCATTATCACCGGATATCATAAATACAAATGTCCAGACACTGGACAGTATAAAAAGACTGCCCTCTCAAAGAGAACAGTTAAAAAAGGTATCTACAGAATTTGAAGCAATTTTTATAACAAAAATGCTCAATGAAATGGACAAAACCATTGATAAAGAAGGCGGAATTTTTGGCAGTGATGACAAGTACATGGATAAATTTAAATCATTTATTTTTGATGAGATAGGACGCCAGATTGCAAAAAATCCGAATTCTACGGTTGGTTTTGCAAAACAGATTTATACACAGATGGAAAAAGCTCTGCCAAAAGAAGCACCGGCAGAAAATGTTAATGAACCAGCCGCTAATGCTGCTGCAGAGGTAAAAAAAATCAAAGTCGATAAGGAGATATAGTCTGAATGTTAGGTAACATCAATACATCACACGTTAGTGCAATACAACTTTTAAATGCAGCAAACGCTTTTAAAAATATATCAGCAGCAAAACCTGCAGAAACAATGCAGCCGGAAGCTGTACAGACAAGCAGCGGTGTGGATTTAAATGATGATTCAATTCTGCAATCACAGGATGTTGAAGAAATCAAAAAATTTGCACAAATGGCAGGAGAAAACGACCTTACAAATGATGATATAAAATACGGTCTAAGCTACGGCAGAAGCGTGATTGTGGAATACCTTGCATAAAAAAAATATTACTAAATAACCTCACGGGGGAGAAAATTATGATAAAAGAACAGATTAAAGAACTCGAAAACATTGTAGACAAAGAGATTGACGGTTACAAAAACATCAGAAAACTCTATACTGACAAAAGAGAAATGCTTATCCACGGCAAAGTAAACGATTTGTTTGATATAGATGCAAGAATCAGTGATACCTACAAAAACATAAACGACTGTTCCGAAGCCAGAAAAAAAATGGCAGAGATAATGGATATAAAAAATTACTCTTTGACTGATATTATTAACAGAATAAAAACTCAGGATGAAGAAGCAGCAAAGAAATTTGAAGCAAAAAAAGCAGAAGTAAGCGAACTTGCGCAGAATATTTTTAAACTGGAAAAAGTAAACCTCGAGCTTTTAAAACACGGAATGCACGTAACAAACAAAACCCTTGAAATTATTCTGAAAGGCATAAAACCTGTAACCGAAGAATACAATAAACAGGGCAAAAATATTACAAAAAAACAACTCGAAATGTCTTCTATAGTGGAAGAAGCATAAACAGCCTGAGATGATAACAATATAAAAACGTACACGGACCGGAACCGGCCTGAAAGATAAAAAGGAAACTAATTAATGTATACATTAAACGGGATAATGAGCATGGCACAGCAATCTGTAAATAATAACCAGATTGCGCTGAATGTGGTGAGCAATAACATTGCAAACCTTAACACCGAAAACTATACAAGACAAAAAGTTGATTTTGCGGCAATACCGCCAAATGACAGCTTTAGATGGTGCTCTACAAACGGCGATTTGTTAATCGGACAGGGTGCTGAAATAACAGGGATTTCCACAAAAAGATCAGAATGGCTGGATAATTATTATAGAAGCCAGAGCGCACCAAACGGTTATTATGACCAGATAGGCGGAATGCTAAACAATATGGAAAACCTGCTCAATGATGAATTGAGTGCAAACGGCTTGCAGCAAATGTTTTCCGACTTTTTTGCAGCATCGCAGGCACTGAGCAGCGACCCGACAAATAATGCTTACAAAATAGCTTTCATAGACGCTGCACAAGATGTTGCGGATATGCTCAACAACATGTCCAAAACAGTCAACAGCTATATAACACAGGCAGTCGGAACATTCGGCGATGCAGACAGTTTTGAAGTTTCCATGATAAAAACCGAAACAGACAGTCTGGATGCAAAACTTCAGCAGCTTGCCGAACTCAACAATCTTGTTGCACAAAATCCCGATTCCAATACCGTTCTTGACCAGAGAGACGCATTGCTTGATGAAATTTCAACAATGATTCCTCTCAATACAACAAAAAATGAAAACGGCACGGTCAATGTAATTATTGACGGGCAGACAGTAATAAAAGGCGGTGAAAAACGCCTTACTATAGAAGCTGTACAGGGCGATGACGAAAATCACCCCGTAAAAATTCAGCTTGTCGATGCGGATGGCAATATCAAAAGCGAAGATATTTCAGATTCTTTAACAGACTGCGGCTTGAGCGCAATACTGCAGGCCGGTGAAGGCGACAGTTTCGGCTACAAAACAATCTTAAATGATTTAGACAAACTCGCATCCGCTTTTGCGCAGGAGATGAACAGAATCCAGACTCAAGCAGACGCCAACGGTACACCTATGTACATAGGGCCCGACGGAACACTGGTAGAGTCAACAACACAGTTTTTTGTTACAAAAGACGGTTCTGCTGATTTTACAGCCGGCAATATAACAATCAATCAGGCTCTGATTGACGACCCGACACTCGTGGCAACCGCACGTCTTGACCCCAATGCAGCGGATTTTGATGACAAGGCTGTAGGCAACACAGGCAATATGGAGCAATTCAATAATCTAGCAAAAGGCAAACTGACCGGCTTGAGCCTTTCAGACCCGCCCGGAGAAGGTATGTCTATTATGGATTATCTGGCAAGTCTGGTTTCAAAAATAGGCTCCGGTGTAGCTTCCATACAAAATGCCGCTGATGCACAGGATGCTGTAATGCAGCAGGCGCAGGCACAAAGAGATGAGCTTTACGGCGTGGATTTGAACGAAGAGCTTGCAGACCTGATAAAGTATCAGAGAGCGTACGAAGCTTCCGCAAGACTGTTTAATGCGGCAAATGAAATGATGCAGACAATAATTAATTTAGGTGCTTAAAAATCTTAGAAAATAAACTTTAGAAAAACTTAGAGGTAAATATGGCAATAGTTTCAAGTTATTCACCGAGCAGCATGCTTACTACAATAACAACACAGCAAAATAATCTGTATGATTTGTACAATAAAATTAACTCCGGACAAAAATATACAAATATTTCTGATAACCCTCTTGCAGCAGCTGATTTGATAAAAATCAACAAACAACTGTCTGAAATCGGAGCTTATGTTGATAATATAGACAGAGCAACAACACAGATTAATGCACAGGAAGAGACTTTTTCCACTATAGTTGAGAAAATGCAAAGAATTTATGAACTTGCTGTTCAAGCTGCCAACACACCGAGCGGTGAAGACGGATTCAAAGCCTGTTTAAGTGAAATTAAACAGCTTAAAGAAAACATTGTAGACCTTGCAAATACGCAGTATGACGGAAAATACATTTTTGCCGGTACAAATGTAACTACAAAACCTTTTGAACTCGGTGATGACGGTTCTGTTACATATTCAGGCACTCCTGAAAACAATACAGCCGGTTACGAAAGAAGAATAGAAATCTCAGACGGGGTTTATATAGAATTAAACAGCGCAGGTGACACAATATTCGGTACTTATGATCCTAATGACCCTGCAAAATCGTCCGGTTTGTTCGGTGTACTAGGCGAACTTGAAGAAATTATGACAACTGAGCCCATGGACAATCAGGCTGTAAGCGAGCATCTCGGAAATATTGAAGCATCAATCAAGCATATCTCGGAAATTCAATCCGAACACAGCACAACAGCTTCAAAATTGACAATGACAAAAGAACTTCTGGAATCAAATGAATTGACTCTGGAATCAAGAAAAGCGGAAATATCAGAAGTGGATTTGCCTTCAGCAATTTCACAGCTTGTTCAGCAGAATTATGCGCTGCAGGCTTCAATGCAGGCATATTCCATAATATCTAACCAGTCTCTGCTTGATTATATCTAATCTGATACTGTAATTTCGTGTTTTTAGGCTGTCATTGCTATCAAAACCGGACAGTATTTCTAAAATCTGCAGAAGATATCAAATTTTTATCTTACCATTATTTAATTTAGGGGCGTTACTAGGGATATACAATAGTTCTGCCCTTTTTTTTATAATATTGGCAAAATATGTCCCCTTTTCCTGTGGAAGAGGATTATGTATTAAAATAGATTCTTCTGGATAAAACCCTCAAATTGTATAGCATCAGGATGCCCTCGGGTACAAGCGAGGTCCCACTCAGACAAAATTCAAAAATAAAAGCTCCTTGCAATAAGGAGCCTTTAATTTTTTAATTCGGATATCAGCTATATTTTATACGTTTGCTGTTTTCTTTTGAGGAGCAGCACCCGGAATAGCCTGCCAGTTAGCAGCCATGATTTTTTTGAATGATTTCAAAGCTGTATCTTCAAGCTCACCGAGTTCATCAGCTGCCATAATAAGTTCTCTCAAAGGCATCAATGCTCTTTGATCTCTCAATACGCCTAGTGCAGCAGCTGCACCGGCTCTTACGAGATCGTTTTCTTTCTTATCCTGCATTACTTCAATCAATGCGGGAACAGCTTTTGTATCATTCAATTTACCAAGAGATGTAACTGCATAAATTCTGACATTTACCCATTCATCTTTCAGCATAGTGATAATTTTATCAACTGCTTTCGGATTGCCGATTTCACCCAATGCTCTTGTTGCATCGCATCTTACGTTAACTTTTTCATGATCAAGAGATTCCATAAGAGCATCTGTAGCAACATCACCGATTTCAATTAAAGCATCGGTAGCAGTGATACAAACTTGAGGGTTTTCGTCGTTGAGTGCTTCAACAAGAGGCTCAACAACTTCTTTGCCGCCCAAACGTCCTAACGCACGGGCTGCACGAACTCGAACATCAACGTTTCTGTCTTCTCTTAAAGATTCAATAAGAGGAGTAGTAGCGCTGACATCTCCAAGCTCGCCTAATGCTCTTGCAGCATAAAGACGAACAGAGCCGTTTTTATCATTTTTTAATACGTCAATAAGCGGTTCTACAGCCTGAGAATCACCAATTTCTCCAAGAATACGAGCCGCATTGTATCTGACTTTTTCTGAATTACTTGTTCTTAAATCGTTAAGTAATTCATCAAATGATTTTTTAGCCTGTTTTTTTCTTGAGTTCACACTAATTGTCATGTCTTTCCTCCGACATTACCTACTTCAAAATAATTCCTACTAATATATTTAAAACTTTGATTTTGAATTAATTGACTATTTATTTCATAATGTAAACAATTTCTTTACATTTTTAACAAGGGTAAACAGAACACTTATTATTCTCTGTTTTTCTATTATAACATTTTTTTGAGACTATGGAATACATCTAAAGTCTAATTAATATAAAAACTGTAATTTGTTTTTTAAATATTAGGGTTCTTAACGTAAAATTAACATGAAATTTTTGGCGGAAATTTGTAACAAAATTTTAACAAAATTGAAATATCATATTTTTGTGCAGATGATAGCAAAAACTTTTTTAACATCCCTGTAAAATACGACTACCAGCCTTTTTTGCCTTCAAGCCAATCTAGTATTTTTATGTACAACATTCCCAGAAATGCACCGAGAAAAAATCCGTCTATCAATCTTATAAAATCATTTGTCATAAATAAATTAAAATATTCTGCAGCAATCTCCCCAAAAGCGAGTGTACCTATTATTATAAAAATAATTTTATCCATTTTGAACTTATGCAAATATGCATAAAGCACAATTGCTGCACTGATATAAGAACCTATGCATCGTGCACATATACCTATCGGATGATGAAGGATAGTAAATATATTTGTACCATGCATCTTACAAAGTTTATGCAGAAAATCATACAAAACATTTGCGGCAGGAGAAAAGTTTGAATGTGCCAGAACAGGTGCCAGAAATGCACACGCTATTACTACCACGCAAAACAGACAGCCCAAGCCTACCAGCGCATTTTTAAAACTCCACTTTAATATATTACTCATCTTTCCAAACTCCGAGATAATTAATAATAAATAAATTATACACGCAAAAGATAGAATTTATAACATCACTGTCATAAAATTATTTAGTGTTTAATGCTTTCTATCTGTCCATGGGAATCCGAGCCGCCTGTCATAATCAGGTTGTATTTTTCAGCGATTGCATGGACTGTAGAGGCTTTATGGAATTTTATTATTCCTCTGTGGCGTCTGTATGGATAAAAAACTTCAATGCCGTCTAATCCTAAATCAATCAAAGATTTTATAAAATGGTCAAGGTTTATTGCCCAGTAGCATGCCGGATGAGCAAGAACAGCAATACCTCCTGCTGCATGTATAGCTTTTATAACATCTTTCGGGTGTCTGTGGTTTAGCAGTCTTACTATATCAGCTTCTGTTCCTTTTTTTGTTTTTGCACAGAGTTTTAACAACCCGTCATTATAAATATCTATACCGTAGCCAAGCATGTGCACAAGCACGCCTTTGTACCAGCAGTCAAATTCTATTGCGGTTATAACCTGCGGATAGACGCTGTTTAAAATATCTGTTTTTTTATATGCTTCAACAGTATTATGGTCAGCGATTGCTATGAGTTTATATCCTTTATTTTTAGCATTTTCTAAAAGTTCTTCAGGCGTGAGTTTTCCGTCAGAAAAATTTGAATGTATGTGCAGGTCTACATTTTTCTCAAAATCAGACTGAAAAAATGACAATAAGAGTTCTTTTAGATTTTTGTTTTGTATGTCCATAATTTACATGTTAATATAAAAAAATATTGAGTGAAACAGGAAATGCACTGTGGCAAAGAAAGATTCGATATTTGTAAATGTAATAAAAATATTTTTTAACGGAACAAAGCTGTATTTTCTAAATTTTGAAAAATTTTTTAAATACATGGCATTTCCCGTGTTCGGTCAAATAATCGGGGTCGCGATGATATTTTTTGCATCGTATATTTTTACACTGCATGTGTCGGACTTAACAACTAAAAGCCCGATTTTTGACAATATTCCGCTTGTATTTTTAATGCTACTTGTGCTGACGCTGCCCGGTTTTTTCATTTTTTGCAAAGCCTTCTGGGATTATTTGATTGCAATGGCAGCACTGAATTCCATGGCCAGTTCGCTTTTAGAGGGCGATAAATTGGATGATACAGGCATACATTCCGAACTTATAAAAAGACGTACGGGTTCTTATATAACGTTTCTGTTATTAGTTTCCATTATATACTTATTACTTTCTTTTCCGCTTTTATGGGGACTTTTAGCAATAGTTTTTGTTTATTTATCTTTATGTTTTCAGGTATTTGCTCTGGAGGAAGACAGGGGTGCTTTTGATGCAATAAAAACCAGTGTTAACCTCATAAAATTTAATTTCCGCCGCACTTTGCTGCTGCTTGTTATTCTCGGTATATTTACATACTGGCTTGTACCTGGGCTTGTGAGCTGGGGATTTGAAACAGGAAATCTGTGCGGATTTTTCTCTTATCCGGTTGACAAATACGTACAGCTTTTACCTCTAAATGATTTTAACAACATATTGTCACAGGCACATATGCCGTATACCATAAAAAGTTATACTATAGCACAGCATATAGTGCTTGCTGTGGTTGCTTTTGCAGTCACTGCATTTACTCTGCCTTTGAGAAGTTTGTGCTGCACACAGCTTTATAAAGAGCTTGTAAAAAAGAATTACGCAGGGAAAATTGCTGCTGATAAACTTGCTCAAAGAGCAAAGAATAAAAAATCCGTAAATAAAAACATTGAGGATGAAGAAGAGTAATGTTTGTCTGCAAAAATTGTAAATCTGTAGATAAATTCGAATTGATGTTTGCGCCTGATTACAAAGGTGCAAAGAATTATAAACAGGAATATAACAAAAAAAATGAAATAGTTATTACAGTAGACGGTTATACATTTACTCCTGACGTGAATTTTATGAATTGTCACGCTGTATGCCGTTATTGCGGACAGATTTATACATGGGATTATGACAATTCCGTACGTTAAAGCATAAAGCCGTAAGGCAAAAGTTCTTCAAGCGTGAATATTGCACATTTTGAATCTTCGCTTTCAAGAATAATCTGCATGTCTTTATCTTTTGCAAACTCTGCCATCCATTGTCTGCAGGCGCCGCAGGGCATACAGTTTGTTCTGTTTTTTGAAAAAATTGCTATTTTTATCAATTTGCCTTTTTCACCTGCAGCTACAGCATTGGACATAGCATTTCTTTCAGCGCAAAGTGAAAGACCGTAGCTGGCGTTCTCTACATTTGCTCCTGTATAATAATTTCCTGTATCGTAAAGAGCGCAGGCTCCTACATAAAATTTTGAATAATCAGCGTATGCATTGTCACATGCTTTTCTTGCCTGATTTAAAAGTTCCGTATTATCAATCATATATAAAAACCGCATTTTCTAATCTGTTCATGTATTTTACAACATTTTTAAAAATTTTGAACCCGAATAACACAAAAATCCTATATTTAAGGGATATAAATTAAACTAAAAATACAGGATAATAAAACTAAAAATAGGGATAAGTATGACCTGGGGTAAAATGAAAAGATTTTTTATATACATTCTGGTTTTGTCGGCAATATTTCTGATATCGGGAACAAATTCTTTTGCCGCACAAAGAAAAATTCCGACAATTGCAGTAATCAGCGATTCCGGACACAGAAACGGAACAACATATCTTGTCTGCGGTGCAGCGTCTGATATCATTGCTGCTGATATTATAAACAGACTTAATCAAACAGGACGTATAAAAGCACCTCTTCTCGGGGAAAACATGTCCAAAATCACCCAGAAGAATATCCCTCTTTATTACATGACATTTTTCAATGATTACAAATACAATTACAATGTTGATTTTGTTAACCTGAAAAGAGTTACAAGATATTTAAATGCGGATTATCTGCTTATGGTAACAAGCGGGCTTGATATACAAAGCCAGCTTTTTAAAGAAACATGGTGGAACAAATGGGGGATTTCGTCTTCCGAGCCGATTACTCCTACCTACAAACTCACTACAATGCTGACTTTGATAGATAAAAAAACATACAGCATAGTATGGCAGGATTTGTATCAAAGAGATATTAAAGCAAAAGATATGGATTTAGGCATAACGCAGTTTTCACCTAATTATCCGCAGCTTGCAAAAATCAAAAAATACTCTAACACGATGTCTGAGTATGTGGTAACCAAACTCGATGCTGTTGTGAACCCGTGGACAATTCCGCCGGAAGAACCAAAATCAATAGAGATGAGAAGCAGATTTGTCAACGAAGGTACAAAAGTTTACTATCCTGCAGTAAACGGCGAGGTTGTGAAAGAAAACTTTAACGAGTTTAAAACTGATACACAAAATAAATGGAATAAATATCAAAAAGAAAGACAACAAAAGAAACACATAGAAAACGTAAGACGTATGGAACAGAAACGTCAGGCAGAAGAAATCAAGAAGCTTGAACTCAAAAATAAAGAACTTCAGCAGGAAAAAAATATTGTACCTATAAATAATAAAAAGAAACAGGAGGAGCCAAGACTCTTTGATTCCATAAGAAACGATATAGAAGAAGATATAACAAATACACTTCCGCCGCCGGCAGAGGAAGAAAAAGCTCTGCCTTCCATACAGCAGACAGGACAGAAGTTTGAAAAACAAGAACCCGAGCTTTTAAAACCGATTATGCAATTGCCCGCAAAACAAGAGCAAAAAATGATTCAGCCCGCAGTTAATAACAAACAAACACCTGCCGGCAAACCTGCAGCAGTACAACAGAACCCGAGCAAAAAAGCACAGCCTGTTAAAAATATTAATCAACAGAAAAATATGCAACAGGAAACACCACAAAAACATGTACCTTATTATGATTGGAATCTTAAAAATATTTATCTTCAAAAAATAGGTGAATTAAGTTTGGCAAATTTCTCTGAGACGGGTTCATCCGTACCAGATGGCATGCTGATGCATACGGCAAATAATTTTTGATACGGTAAATCAAAGATTTACCACATCCTACAAGCTTTATAATATAATATTTTTTATAGGAGTATATTATGAATTTATCAAAAATTGGTGTCAGAGATGAAATTTATGAGCCGTTTGAAAGTCTTATTAAATTACATCAGAAAAAAGGCATTTCAAGAGAAATAATAAAACGGGATTATGGGCAAACAGGCGTTGACATTTTTGACGGCAAGAAAAATATCTGTCTTGTTAATGATAAGAATTATCTCAAAGATGACAAATTTATGAATAAAATGAAGGTAATTTTGGGAATAGATAAACCTAAATATAATTACGAAAGAGGGGATTCTCTCAAAAAAATTATGATGAAATACCTCCTGAATAACGAAACGATTAACGACAGCCAGATTCGAAACTTTTTTGGTAAAAAGGGGTTTAAAGTGCTTGAGCTTTTTAAAGTTATGGGATATGTAAAATAGCTTGGGAATTTCATATTGTCAACTGGCTCCGACTACGTCTTGGATTTTCTTCACGCTCGGACAGTTTCCAATCTTTATACTGCACGGAGATACTTCGTATCTCACTTAGCATACCTCCATTAAAAACTTGACATTTAGTCAACTTTTTAATGGAGTCCTTACAAGCCGGCTCAATGTCCTCGCTCCCCGAGTTTTACCCGTCCGGTCACTATTTACAGACCTTAATTTTTTTTTAATTATTTGTGGTTCAGCCGTGACGCCATTTTCTTTAGCTCGCCTTAGCTCGCTAAGAAAAGAAGGCAAATCCGCTTATTGAACCTGTGCAATAAACAAGTTCAATATTTAACAACAAGTCCGGCACCGCCAACAGCGAAATCTGACGGGGCTGACCGAATGAAATGAGGGAACGCCCCTTGTGGAGCCGGACGTTACTCCGGCAGAACGTCAGATTTCAAGACAGCGAAATCTGACTGGCACGCCAAGGACTCCGTGCGAAAGGTGCCTGTGGCACGTTCTGCATGAAGACTCTGCCGAATAAAAGCAACTAAATGTTGCTTTTATGAGAGGTCTAAGTAAAAGCGAAGCTTTTGCGTGCAGTATAACAATTATAATATATTGAAAAGGTGAGCAGATGCCGGCTGCGAACGGAATTAGACCGGCACGCCGTGTGAGGCGTAGCCGAGCCCAGTGCCACAGCGGAGGAAAACGTTGAGTTTTCGTGAGCGTCTGATTTCAAGACAGCGGAATTCCGGACGGGTGAAACCCGGTGAGCGAGTGCGAAGCTGACGGCAGCGTAGCGTAGTCAGCGGCAGCAACGAGCGGGAAGGAATTTCAAGAAAGCGGAATCAGACGGGGCTGACCAAACGAAGAGAGGGAACGCTCCTTGTGAGGGAAAACCACGTTTTTCCCAAACGTCTGATTTCAAGAAAGCCGCGGCAACTGCGACACTAGATTAGATAATTGACTTTATTTTTGATTAAAAATTATTCGGTAATACATATCTGCTTTTAAATTTTTGTTAAACGGTTCTTTTTTCCAGAGTTTTAAATTAATTTCTGCCGGAAGATTTGTCACAATAAACATTTTATCATATTGCATAGGCGAGATATTATTGCATCCGTCTTTATACTTGCAGCTTCCGCCAAGATGGATATAATCCGCAAATTCTTTTACATCATCAGAGACATTATTTGAAGAATACATTTTTATATTCTTCATATTATATGCATACACGTAATTATAACCGAAATCTTTTGCATTCAAACCGGATAATTGTACCGGATATGCAGATGTCCGGCCGTTAATACGTGTACGAAATTTAAGAAAATCTCCGGTCAAATTATATTTGGCAATAATTAAATGATTCTTTTTGCTGTATTGTAATGACACCGGAAGAAATTTTCCGTATTCACCACTACAGAATTCTTTATTATATTCATTTGCCCATGGCAGTATTGGCATACTCAGCCCTACAAGAGCTGTCGGGTTATTCATCTGGGCACTGACTTTTGAAGGACCTTTCGTTCTTTCTTTATAATCGCCTTTATAGTTTAAAATACCACATCTTGTATCACCCCACCATGGTTTGTTATCAGTAATAGAGCCAAAAACAGAATTTTCCGGTTCGTAGTTCGTTTTTGAGAAAACAGAATTTTTTACATAATTTTTTCTAAGATTATAAATCTGCTGCTTTGACATGTAATCATATTCGCTCATCGGATTAACCTTTATTGTCTGAAATCCGGATGTATCTTTTATATTCAAAATATTGTTATCATTATATGAAAAAATCATTGCCAGAAAACAAAAATATACAACAACAGCAAGAATAATAAGTTTTGCTGTTACAATAAAAGAAACCGAAATTTTTTTGCGTACATAAGTATTTTCAATTTTTTGATAATCATACTTGCATAACAGTTCTTCTTTTCTGTTTTGCAGATTTATATATTCGCTGTCGGAGTCTATATTCTCCTGTGTTGTATCCTCCGGATTGATTTTCTCAATTTCTTTATAAACAGACATCGCATTATCATAATCATTAACTATCTGATAATATAAAGCTTTGCAGTTCAGTAAATGTATACTTTTCGGTTCTGACCGGAGCGCAGAATTTATCATCTCTAAGATTTTTTGTTTTTCTTCCGCACTTGAATTTTCGGAAAGATTTTTAAGCTCTTCCAAAAGTTTATTTAATTTATTGATGTCCATTATGACCACTGAACTTTTTTCTTTAATTTTGTTAATTATGAGTATTATGTCGAATATAAAAGAAATCAGGATAAGTATTCCGAATATTAGTATTCCGAAATCAAAACAATGTTTTAAATAATAAAAATTTATAATTTCTTTACGCTGAATACACAAAAATAGACCCAGGACAAAAGATATTACAGAAGCCCATTTAAGGTTATATTCACTGACACTTGTCAACATAGGCTTTATACCTTTGTGTATATATTCATCTATTCTTTCCTTTATATCATTATCTTCTCCCGCACCGTCAAACTTGTAAGAAAATTTTTCAATTTTTCTTGAATAGTCTATAATCTGATAGATAACTTTCATAGGGATGACGGGAGTATTCGAAAGGGAAAATGTTCTGTTTCCCAAAACGGTAAAATTAAGCCGGATTTCATCCAAGACAATGTAATTACCATATTTGGTGCGCCGTAATTTTGTATGCAATACCAGTTCCAGTTTATTTATATCCCTGTTTCCGCAAGTAAAGTTATAGCTGTTGTTGTTAAAGTTAAAATTTATTCTGTCAGCAAGCAAATCAACAGACTTAAGGTTCAAAGAAGAAGATAATTTGGTAAGGGCAAAATATCTGGATAAAATTGACCATACTAAACCTGTGTAAAATATTACCGGTAAAATGAAGAAATTAATAAGGTCTGTAATATAAGAATCAACCGGTTCGTTATTTAATAACTTTATCACAGGCAGAAAAAACCACTTAAAAAATCCTGAAAAAGTTTTTTGTGCGTCTGACGAAAAAAATATATACATAGAAATTGCTATTACGCTATAAACAATAGAAAACACTAAAAAAATTATTATGGTCTTTCTGGAAGTTTTTGCGGAGACATTATTTATATGCATATATGAAACATATTATAACATAATCTTCGCCGGAGTAACATCTGATTTTACAAGGTGAGTACCTTCTAATAAAACAATCCTGTGAATTGTTTTGCGAGAAGTAGCCCCCCCGTATTTTGCGACAGCAAAATATAGGGGGGAAGAATCCCTTATTCTGACAATTTATAGAAAACAAAAACGCGCCCGGAGACTCTGCCGAGCAAAACAATCCTGTGAATTGTTTTGCGAGAGGTAGAACCCCCGTATTTTGCGATAGCAAAATATAGGGGTGAAGAATCCCTTATTCTGACAATTTATAGAAAGCAAGAAAACGCGCCCGGAGACTCTGCCGAGCAAAACAATCCTGTGAATTGTTTTGCGAGAGGTAGAACCCCCGTATTTTGCGATAGCAAAATATAGGGGTGAAGAATCCCTTATTCTGACAATTTATA
>CALUVO010000045.1 GCA_944324245.1 Candidatus Gastranaerophilales bacterium
ATGATGAAAAAGCCCGTCATTCTGAAGCATAAAATGTGCATTGCTGCAAAAATATTGCTGTGTTCAGAATCTTACCAATCAGAAAAGTAACCACAACACCGTTAAGATCCTGAGCTCGCTTCGCTCCTCAGGATGACAGTTTAGTAAGGGATATATTTATTATGAGAATATATTTTAGTACTTGCCGCAGATTCTTCGGGTTCTGCCTTCAGAATGATGAAAATGACGCACTAATGAAAAACTTAGCAGAATTTGTTATATAAATCCTTTATTTTGTGTATAAATTCTCTGTGCATTATAATTATGTCATATAGAAAGATATGAACATATAAATGCTTATTATACTTATACTTGCGTTATTTTTCAGGATAATTTCAGGCTGTGTTGCAAATGTTTATCAAAAGAAACTGACACAAAACAACAGCAGACCGCTTGCTGTTAATGCGGCGACTTATTTTCTTTTGAGTATCCTATGTATACCGCTTGCTTTTGTTTATTGTAAAAGTTTCGGTACCGATATTATTTATACAGCTATGATTGTAGGTGTACTCGGAGCGCTCGGGAACGGTTTTCTTGTAAAAGCCTTACAAAACGGTGATCTGTCAATTCTCGGGCCGATTAATGCATATAAATCCGTATTCGGTCTTGTTTTTGCTTTTATTCTTTTAAAAGAAATACCGAACATTCAAGGTATAGCAGGAATTGCGCTGATAATTTCCGGCAGTTATTTTGTTCTTGATACGACAAAAGAAAGATTTTCCTTTGCACTTATTAAAAATAAAAGCATTCAATACAGATTTCTGGCACTTATTTTCTGCTCTGCAGAGGCTGTTTTTATAAAAAAACTGATTGAACTTTCAAATGTAACAGAGGCTTTTATCCTCTGGTGTTTTGCCGGTGCGTTATTTTCGATAATATTGCTTGCTCCTAACAAAATTAAAATCAAAACAGAACTTTCAAAGCTAAAACATATAAATCTGCTTTTCCTGTTTATAATTGTTTTTTGCACAGGGATAATGCAACTTACAACAAATTATGTTTTTGAGAATATGAATGTTGCTTATGCACTTGCTTTATTTCAGTTAAGTTCTCTTGTCAGCATATTTCTCGGGTATAAAATATTTAAAGAAAAAAATATACTTAAAAAACTGCTCGGTACTGTTATAATGATTACCGGCGCAGTTCTTATTATATTATTCAATTAAAATAATGTTTAACGATTTAAAAAACAGCATAGATTTTTTTATAAGAAATAAGACAAAATTTTCACGCAAAAATTTTTATGAAAAAGACGAAGAAAAACTTTTGCGCAATTATCTTGAAAACCTTTATACTTACGATATTTTAGACAGATTTTTTGAAAAGATTCCTTATAAAAAAGCAAGGATTCTCGATATCGGCTGTAAAAACTGGTTTTATGCAAAAGGGGAATACAATTTTTTTAAAACCTTTATTGAGGATTTTATTCTTGACGGTGTGGAGATTGATGCATACAGATTGTACAGCAATTTTTATACAAGGTATGAAACAGCAAAGTTCTATACAAAAAATCTTAAAAATGTAAACTATATAGCCGGTAATCTGTTGGATATAAGTAATATTAGTGTGCATTACGATTTTATAATCTGGATTTTACCGTTTGTTTCTATCGGGCCTCATAAATACTGGGGATTGCCTCAAAAATTATTTATGCCAGAAAAACTGCTCAAACATGCAATAAGCCTTCTTAATGAAAAAGGGCAGCTGCTTATTATAAATCAGGGTGAAAAAGAAGCACAAATCCAAAAACGGATGTTTGATAATCTTCATATAAAATACGAAGAAAAAGGGATTGTTAAAAGTGAATTTATGGAGTATAAAAACAACAGATACGCTTATTTAATAAAAAAGCAGCATAATCACAGGAGTTTATAAAATGACAAACGATTTAAAATTTGAACTTAACCTCTCACACGAGGAACTTGTAAAAAGAACATCAAAAGACTGCCTTATACCAAAAGAAATGCTAAAAACAGATGCAAAAGAATACGAGGCACTGGCTGACGGAGATAAAAAAGCTTTGAAACACCTTGTAAAAGCAGCAAAAGCAATTGACGAAGTCTTTATGAAACAGGATAATCCTTACAACCTTGCTTTTAAAGCTTTTCTTGAAGAAGAGGTAAAAAAAGGCAATGAAGATGCCAAAATGACACTGACCTTGTTCAATGCACAGATAGGGATGAATGCTGTCGACTCGGAAGCTAACAAAATTTTCCTTGCAAAAGGCTACGGAGAACTTCCTGGCAAAGGTTTTTACCCCGTTAATCTTACAAAAGAAGAATTTCATAAAATTCTTATAAAAATGCTGAACGAAGGCAAAATCGAAGAAGTGAGAAATATATTAAATCAGCGTTCTATGGTTGAAAGAGACGGAGACGAACTAAAAGGAACAGATTATACTGAATATTTTTCAAAAGAATTTAATTATATAGCTGATGAACTTGAAGCTGCAGCTGAAGTTTCCACAAACGAAGATTTTAATAAATACCTGAAGCTGCAGGCTATTGCACTATGCGAAAACAATCCGAAAAATGATGCCTATGCAGATAAAAAATGGGCTCAGCTGCAGGATACACCGCTAGAGTTTACAATATCAAGAGAGCAGTATGCTGACGAAATGACGGGTACAGTTGTAGAAAATGAAGAGTTAAAAGCACTCTTAGATAAGTACGAAATAGAACCTATTTCAAAAGATTCAATAGGTATAAGGGTGGGTATTGTAAACAAAGAAGGAACAGAAAAACTTCTGGAGATAAAAAAATACATGCCTGTACTTGCGCAGCATATGCCGTACAAAGATGAATACGAACAAAATATCGGACATGGAGATGACGAAAAACAAACAATGGTGGATGTTGATATAGTAACTCTGCGAGGTGATGAAGGCACATACAGAGGCGGAATTACACTGGCTCAGAATCTTCCGAATAACGATAAACCCTCCTTAAAAATCGGCGGAGGCAGAAGAAATGTCTACCAC
Source organism: Candidatus Gastranaerophilales bacterium (assembly GCA_944324245.1). Classification (GTDB taxonomy): domain Bacteria; phylum Cyanobacteriota; class Vampirovibrionia; order Gastranaerophilales; family Gastranaerophilaceae; genus Limenecus. The sequence goes on from CALUVO010000045.1 coordinate 3,020, forward strand.
AGACAGATACGTATATCCACAAGCCCTGAAGCAAAAGAAAAAAGGCAGAAAAGACTGGATGCCACACTGGCAAAAGAACTGCATAAATACTACAATCAGGAAGCCGACCACTGGTTTACCATAGGACATGAAAATGTCCATTCCTTAGGACCAAAATCGGGTACGGAGGCTCTGGGTAAATACAAAAATATTATCGAAGAAAATAAAGCAGATATGGGTTCTTTAGCTTTGCTTGATGTGCTTGTTGAACTCGGAATGTATACAGAGGAAGAGAAAAAACAAATTCTTGTAACATATGCAGCTGATAACTTTTTAAAAGCGAAACCGAATCTTTCACAGGCTCACAGAGTGAGAACTGTTATGCAGTCAAAATTCTTCCTTGAAAACAAAGCAATATGGCTGAATGACGAGGGAAAACTTGAAATTGACATGGAAAAAATGGTTCCGACCGCACAAAAAATGCTGGCAGAAATTATAAGAGTTCAGCTTTCTAAAGACTTTGCTGCCGGTGAAAAATATGTACTTGATAACTTTGTGTGGACTGATGAGATGGAAATTCTTGCAAAAAAATTGAAAGAAATAGACAAAGCTCTGAACGGAATATTAAAAACTCCGCTTGCGGATAAACTGGCAGAAGAATAATTTCGATCAATAAAATTTTTATATAATTGTCTGAATTAAAATTTAAATTCAGGCAATTTTTTTATACAAATTGTTTTTATTTATATATAGGATATTTTATAAGGGAAAATCATGACCTGGGAAAGTTTTAATAATTCAATATTAAATGCAATGGGTTCATACGGAGCAACTTATCCGAATTATTCCCTTATGTCCGCTTTTGATTTTAGCGGTTATGCAAACAGCGGAAATTTTGAACTGTCCGGACTTTTGAGTCAAAACCCGTATACTGCTGATTATTCCGGAAACATTCCAGCCGGCGGTTTTAATTTTAATTTATCTGCCTGTAACAGTGATACTATGAATTTAGTAAATTCAATGTATGCAAACTTTACACAGCAGCTGGAAATACAGCAGGCGCAATTGCAGCAAATGTTATCGAATTTTATGTCTAATACAGGTGCTGTACCATACTCTGATGAAGACACATCATATTTCAGCTATGATGCACAGGCGCTGAAGGAAAAATGGTCAAAGAAAAAGCCGAACCTGTCAGACGGTTTTTATAATAAAGTCGTAGAAGTTGCAAAACGCATCGGATGTGATCCGAATGACCTTATGGCTGTTATGAATGCAGAATCAGGACTCAACCCTTCTGCTAAAAATAAAGGAAGCAGTGCATCAGGGTTAATTCAATTTATAGAATCTACAGCAAAAAGTCTCGGCACTACTACTGCTGCAATAAGACAAATGAGCGCAGAAGAACAGCTTGTTTATGTAGAAAAATACCTTAAACAAACAAAAGCTGCTGCAGGCATAGGAGAAAATGAAAAAATAGGAGCAGGTACGCTGTATTCACTGATATTTTTGCCCGCACGCGCTAACAGAAATGTTTTAACAAGCAGAGGCGAAACTTATTACAATCAAGGTCAAAACTACCGTCTTGATACTAACGGTGACGGACAGATTACAAAAGATGAGCTTGGACAAAGAGTTCAAGACTTTATGGCATAAAATTATTTTAATGCTGCTTTTGCCTTTTTCCACAGAGCGTCATATTCTTCAAATGTATATTCCTCTAAAGGCTTTACAGCAAGTTCTTCCATCTTGCGGAATCTTGCCATAAACTTTCTGTTAGCTTTCAAAAGTGCCTGTTCTGCATCAATTTTATTCCATCTTGCAAGATTTACCGCTGCAAAGAGAATATCGCCGAATTCCTCTTCGGCATTTTCCTTATCATTTTTAGAAAGCGCGTCTTTAAACTCGTCAATTTCAGAGTAAAAACACTCCCAGAGAGTCTTTTCATCCGGCCATTCAAAACCTTTCTTTACAGCATTTTTACTGATTTTTTGTGCACTCATCAAAGCTGACTGCGCTTTTGAAATGCCGTCCATTGCGGATTTTCTGTGTTTTTTCTCTTCTGCTTTTAATTTTTCCCAGTTATCAAGAATATCCTTTGTTCCCGATACTTTTAAATCACCAAAGACATGCGGGTGTCTGTGTACAAGTTTATCGGAAATACCCTTTGCAACATCTTCTAACGTAAACTCATTATCTTCTTTTGCAATTTGTGAATGCAGCACAACCTGAAGTAGAACATCGCCTAATTCCTCCTGCAGGTGTTTTGTATCGCCGTCTTCTATCGCATCAACGGCTTCATAGGCTTCTTCTATCATATTCTTTTTGAGTGAAGAATGTGTTTGTTCCCTGTCCCATGCACAGCCGTTTTCGCTTCGCAAGGTCTTTATTATATCTATAAGCCGTTCCAGATTCGGATAATTCATTATCCCTGTCTCCACTATAATTATATTTTGCTAACGAACCATCTGATCAACTGTCATAATCAAAATTCCCTGACCGCCCAATGACTTCAGGTGTTCTACACTGTCAAAAACTTTGTCTGCATCTACAACCACATGGATTACAACATTTTTATCATCGCCCATCATAGACATTACGGTTGGAGCGGTGAATCCCGGCAGAAAAGTACGTATTTCATCAAGTTTGTCTTTGGGTACATTGGCCATAAGGTACTTTTTCTCTCTTGCATCAAGCACGGATTGCAGTGCGGTTAAAAGAGTTTTTGTTTTTTTCTTTAATGTATCGGACAATCCTTTTCTTGCCACGACAATTGCAGATGAATCAAGAATTTTGTCTATAATTTTTAATTTGTTTGATTTTAAAGTAGAACCTGATGATGTTATATCAACAACTACATCAGAAAGTCCCAGACGAGGTGTAATTTCCGTTGCACCGGTTACTTCTATAATGTTAGGCTTTTTACCTGCTTTTTCCAAGAAGTCCTTTGCGATATTAGGGAATGACGTTGCAACGTTAATATTTTCAGGTAAATCAGTCGTACTGTTATATGAATCCTCTTCTTTTACCGCAACGACCATTTGACAGTTGCCGAAATCTAAATCCATAATTTTTTCAACATCAGATTTCAGCTCTGTAATAATATCAAACCCAGTAAAACCGATATCAGCAACACCTGCTTCCAAAAAACGGGGAACATCTGCAGTTCTTACATAGATGAGCTTATGTTTTTTATCTTTTGTTGTAACCTGCAGTGTACGTTCGTCTTTTGCCGGAAAATTTAGACCGGCAGCACTTAAAAGGTCGTAAATTTTTTCTGACATTCTTCCCTTGTTAGGGATAGCTATTTTTAAAATTTCGTCCATTTTGTTTAACTTCCGGAAATAATTATAGTAAAGTCTGAGTGAACACAATACATTCTCACAGGGTCATAAACAAATTGAGAAGACTTAATCTCCGGAACTTGTTTTTTTAGCCAGCTTACAAAATCACTCGTAACAGCAGCATTATGACCGATTATTTGAGAATGCGGGAGGTGCGCTCTTCCTATACAGTTAACTTCATATCCTGAAGCATTCAGCTGGTCTTTTACCTTCATAGCTTCATCTTCTTTGTCAAAAGCGTACATAATACCTGCAACAAGTTTTTTATCTGTCGGAGAAGGTTTTGTTCTGTAGACCATTCTGTCTATGACTTCCTGAGTTTTTTCAGGGTCAAGAATCCAGTAGCTGATATAGCCTTTTTTTGAAGGTGCACCAGGCAATGTTGCAAACTCAACATCATTCATATCTATATTTCTCAATGTTGCCGCAAGATGAGACATTTCATACAAAGACAGGTTTGTTTTTATATTTGCAGCCGCTATATTTAATACTTCAGGAATTTTGGGAATTACTGAAGGAGACTGCAGCTTTTCAAGAACCGCTTTTACAAACCACTGCTGTCTTGAGGTTCTTCCAATGTCACCCAGTCCGTCTTTTCTGAATCTCAAATATCCTTCTACCTGTTCTCCGTTTAATACATGTAAACCTTTAGAAAGATTTATATGCAGTCCGCCTGAGTTGTCGTTATAATACATATCTTTTTCGATATAAATAGGTATTCCGCCTAAAGCATTAACAAGTTTTTTAACACCTTCATTGTTTATCAATACGTATTTATCAACATTAATTCCTAATGTGTCTTCTACTGTTTTCAGCATCAAATCAACACCGCCAAGAGCGTGTGCTGCATTAATCTTTTGGACACCGTGATCACCTGCCAAGTATACTTTGCTGTCACGGGGAATTGATATAGCATTTATTGAATGACTCGACGGATCTATATTTACAAGAATCATCGTATCTGAACGTGTACCTTTAAAAGGGTCTGTATCCTTTCCGTTTGAATCAACACCTACAATAAGTATATTCTGTTTATGCTGCAAAACAGGGATATTAAATCCTTTTTGCGGTTTTGGATTCAAATCTTTGACAAAACTCAAAAGCATTTTTGAATATTTATTATCAACACCGGCTGTACCTATAAAAGCAAAAGCAGCAGCAATAATAACTATTACTGTTAGAATTAAGCCCATTATAAGCCTGCCGAAACCGCCTTTAGAGTTTGAAGATTTATGTTTATACAGATATTGATTATACTGTTCATTTTTATCTTTTAATTCGTTCATTTCTATCCTGTCTTTAAAAAATTAAAACCTTTAATTCAATAAATATATTACTTCAAAAAATTTATTTTTAATACACGATTTATTTTAATTTAATCATTTTTTACTTATAATTTTTTTATGACTGAATCAGAAATATCAAAAAAAATAGAATCCGCACAGAGAATTGTTTTTAAATTCGGTACAAATGTCTTGAGAAATGATGACAGAGAAATTTCTCTGTCACGTATTTATACATTTATAGAAGATATTGCTTATTTAAAAAAACAGGGTAAAGAACCTATCATTGTTACCTCGGGTGCTGTAGGACTCGGGGCAAAACGTCTGGGTGTGGATTCATCAGAAAGTATGTCCGTAAAACAGGCATGTGCAGCTGTAGGACAATCCAGGCTAATGGCAATCTACGAAGACGGTTTTGAAAAATACGGCTATATTACCTCTCAAATATTGCTCACAGAAGAAGATTTTACTCACAGAAAAAAATATCTGAGCCTCCATGATGCACTTAATAAATTAATTGAATTAGGCACCATTCCTGTTATAAACCAGAATGATACAGTATCTACGGCGGAGCTGGATTTTTATCAGGATGCGTTTCAGGTGTGTTTTTCTGATAATGACAAGCTCTCCGCTCTTGTTGCAAGCGAGCTTGATGCAGATTTACTCGTAGTTTTATCTGATATTGACGGACTGTATGACGATAATCCCAAAGAAAATCCGGACGCAAAAAAGATATCTGTAGTAAAAGAGTTTACTGATGAAATTGTTCAATATGCACGTGAAGCCTCTCAGGGCGGCAGAGGCGGTATGAAAACAAAACTGCAGGCTATGCAGATAGTTACACGCTCGGGGGGAACAGGACTTATTGCAAACGGAAAAGAGCCTCATATTATCAAAAGAATTTTTGACAGAAAATCAAACGAGCATCCCGGCACAATTTTTCTTCCGACAGAAACGCTTACAAACAAAAAAAGATGGATTGCTTATGCAACAAATATACAGGCTCAAATAACCGTTAACGAAGGAGCATACAAAGCTTTAACACAAAAAAATACAAGCCTTCTTCCAATAGGTGTATTAAAAATTGAAGGAGACTGCCAGAAAGGTGATATAGTAAGTATTCTGGATATTGAAGGAAAAGAATTTGCAAGAGGGATGATAAACTACAATTGTTCCGACTGCAAAAGAATTATAGGACATCATTCAGACGATATTTTAAACATACTCGGATATAAAAACTATGATGCCATTATAACAAGAGACAACATAGCGTTATTGTAAAAAAGGAATTATGTATGGCAGCAACACTTGAATCAATAGCTCAAAATGCAAAACTTGCTTCATATTCTCTGGCTTCACTGGATACATTAACAAAAAACAATGCACTTGAAGCTGTTGCAAATAATATTGAGCAGAATAAAGATATTATTTTAAAGGAAAATGAAAAAGACTTAAAAGAAGCACAAAAATTACTGGAGTCCGGTGAAATAAATAAGAGCACCTACAACCGTCTAAAACTCGATGAAAATAAAATGAGAGATATGGTTCAGGGAATTAGAGATGTAAAACATCTTGAAGACCCTGTTAACAAAAAACTCTGGGCTATGGGTATGGATACGGGGCTTGATTTGTACAGAGTCAGCTGTCCTATAGGTGTAATCGGTGTTATCTTTGAAGCAAGACCGGATGTAATCCCCCAGATATGTTCTCTTGCCATAAAAAGTGCTAATGCTGTAATCTTAAAAGGCGGCAAAGAAGCATATAATACAAATGTAATTTTAACAAAGCTTATAAAAGAAGCAGTTTCTCAATCCGGCAATTTCCCTGAAAACGCAATAAATTTGATTTTCAGCCGCGAAGAAGTCTCACAGATGCTGTCTATGGACAAATATATAGACCTCATTATCCCGAGAGGCGGAAATGCTCTGGTACAGTATATTAAAAGCAATACAAAAATACCGGTTATGGGTCATGCTGACGGAATCTGCCATATTTATATAGATGAAAAAGCAGATGTAAAAAAAGCTACTGATATTTGTATTGACGCAAAAACACAATATCCGAGCGCCTGCAATGCCGTAGAAACTGTTTTAGTTCACGAAAGTCTTCTTGAAAATTATCTGCCGCAGCTGGTTATAGAATATGAAAAGGCTGGTGTTACCGTAAAAGCCTGCGAAAGATGCAAAGAATTTGTTCCTCATGTACAACTCGCAGCTAAAGAAGACTGGGCAACCGAATACGGTGACAAAATTATCTCAATAAAAGCGGTAAAAGATATTTTTGACGCAATAGCACATATTAATGTATACGGTTCCGGACACACTGATTGTATAATTTCTGAGGATAAGCAAAGTATTGATATATTTATGAATCTTGTAGATTCAGCAGGAGTTTTTGCAAATGCATCAACAAGATTTGCCGATGGTTTCCGATACGGACTGGGGGCAGAAGTAGGTATTTCTACTGCAAAAACACACGCAAGAGGGCCTGTAGGATTAGAGGGGCTTGTTATTTATAAATATAAAATGTACGGTTCAGGCCAGACAGTGGCACCTTATGCAGACGGCAAAAAAACATTTATACATCAGAGAATAATATAATTTCTATATTGCAAAACAATGACAACAAGTGCATACATCCATATACCTTTTTGTAAAAGCAAATGCAAATACTGTTCATTTGTGTCTTATATAAATCAAACAGAAGCGCAGATGAAAAAATATACAGATGTCCTTGTAAAAGAAATAAAAGATTATTACAAGAAAGAACCGCTAAAAACGCTGTATTTTGGCGGGGGAACTCCGTCTTTGATGGAGATTAATGATTTAAAAAGAATTGTTGAATGCTTTAATTTTGATGAAAATGCTGAAATCACCATTGAAATAAATCCTGAAACTGTAGACTATACTTACCTCGCAGAGCTGTATAATTCCGGTATTAACAGAATTTCAACCGGTATTCAGAGTTTTGATGACAAAATATTAAAAACAATTGGTCGTATTCATACGTCAAAAAAAGCTTTGACAGCTGTTAATCAGGCTCAAAAAGCAGGTTTTAAAAACATCAGCACAGATTTTATTTACGGATTGCCGGAACAAACAATTGATGGATTTGTAAATGATTTGAAAATTGCTCTTAATCTTGGTATACAGCATATATCGCTTTACGGGCTGAAAATAGAAGAAGGTTGTACTTTTTATAATAAAAAGCCTGAAAACATTGCGGATGATGATTTGCAGGCAGATATGTATCTTGCGGCAATAGATTTACTTGAAAAAAACGGTTTTGAACACTATGAAATAAGCAATTTTGCCCGGAAAGGATTTGAATCAAGGCATAATCTCAATTATTGGAATGACGAATGGTATTACGGCTTTGGTGCAGCTGCGCATGGATATATTGATGACAGCAGATATGCAAATTATGCAAATTTACGTCAATATGAACTGAATTATAAAACTAAAGAATATATTGAAAATATAGACAAACAAAAACATCTGGAAGAAATGATATTTTTGGGATTCAGAAAAGCTGAAGGCATAGATGTAGGAAAGATTAACAGGGTATTTTCGATAGATTTTGAGAGAAAATATAAAGATATTATAAAAAAATTTTCAAATACAGGACATTTAATACAAACTCCAAAAGGCTACAAATTTAGTAATGAAGGATTTTTGATATCAAATATCATTCTGTCTGACTTTATTAATTGTTAAGAATTGTATACAATTCTTGAAAAACAACATAAAAACATTAAAGTTTAAAAGCAATCCTTCCGATAAATATAAAGGAAAGTCAATAAAGGGTGGTGCAAATGTCAACAGCAAATTTTTTTTCAAACAATGATCCGAATTTACCGAACATAAAGATTAAAGGTCTTCCTAGAATTAGTCGTAAATTACCGGAATTAAAAATGACAAAGGACGATTTATTGTTTACTTTTGATGATGATACCAGTATGAGTATGGATGAATTTGCAGATAAAATAAGTGCTATATACTTTAACTCATAATAAAAAACACCTTCAAAAGGAAGGTGTTTTTTATTATGAGTTAATTAAATAATATTAAAATATTATTTAAATTAAGCTATTATTTCTTTACCCTGATCTGGAAGATAAAAGTCTTTATCATAGTTATCTGCGACAGAAATTGTTTTTTCTATAGTTTTAGGTTCAACCATATTTTGGTTCAATTTTACAGGAGCTCTATTGTGTTTTTTGTTAGTTTCAAAACAAATTTCACCAATTTTATATCCTGCACGGCTGCCTGCTATTGAACCACATACAAATATAATACCTTCCATAACACTGATACCAGCTCTTAAATATTTATTTGAAACTTTCTTTTTTGAGTTTTTAAATAGATTAGAATTAAAGAATTCTTTTATTAAACCTTCTACTAAAAACATAAAAGGCATACTAACAGATTCTTTTTTCAAAGCCGTAGCTTTATCTTCAGCGATAAGAACACGATATCCAGCTGCACCAATCAAAAGCGGATTTACATGTCCTGCTGCCCATTTTGCACCCTTACCTGCTGCACGAAGAACACTGCTTTCTTTAGAGGCTGTTGCCATAGCAGAAATCGCAGCCTGTGCACCTTTGCCCAGTTTATTATCAAGCTCTGCCGTGTTAGTCAGTGCATTTGTAAACTGGCCAATATCTGCAAAAATTCTGCCTTTATCATTTGTATTGATAACTTTGTCGGCATTTCTAAAACCGAATACTGAAGACCTTACAATTGCATCAATCATTCAACATACCTTTCACTAAACACTTCCATATATAAATAAACAATTTTTCTACATAAAAATTGCGTAGCATTTTTATTTCTTTACATTTGTAATATAATGTTAAATATCAGGTTATATATGGCTTTTAAGAAAGTGATAAAAAATTTTTTAGTAAAATTAATTTCTTTGTATCAAAAAATTTCAATGCTTAAACCACCTGTTTGCAGATTTTATCCGACATGTTCGGAATACACAAAACAGGCAATAATAAAATACGGCATTACTAAAGGGGTGTGGCTTGGTGTAAAAAGAATCTCAAAATGTCATCCTCTGAATCCCGGCGGATATGACCCTCTGCCGTAATATGTCAAATGATACACTTTATGTAGGATTTTAGCTCATATACTGGATTTTTAAGTGTTTTTTGTATAAAATCTACTCATAAAAATAGAGTCCCTTATATCCATATATATTATTACCCCAGCAAAATGCATAAAAAGGGCTCGTATGAGGAAAATATGGTTAATCTGTTAATATTTTTACTTGCTGTCTTACTTATTTACGTAATATCATTTACAGTTTATTATTGCTTGTGTGTATATAAAAGCACAAGAACAAAAAAGTTTTTACAGAAACAGAAATATTATGCGGCGGCACAGCCCGATAATTTAATGATTATTATATATGCAAGAAACAGCGAATCTACAATTGTGCCTTTGCTGGAATCACTTAACAAACAGAATTACCCGAAAGAACATTACCAGATTCACATTATACTGGATCATTGTACTGATAATTCTTCTAATATTCTTGAATTTATAGGCGGAGCAAAAATATGGCGTGTAGGAGAAAGTGCTGCAGTTGGAAGAGATGAATCTATTTCCTGGCTGCTAGAAGGACTTTTATCATACCAGAATGTAGATGCATTTGTTTTCTTGAACGCGGACAGATATATTGACGAAAACTTTTTATCGTCGATAAATGCAAATCTTGCAGATGAAAAAATTATTGTGGGTTCTACAGATTATCTTGTCAGAACAAAAACATTATTAAGCGGCATAAAAACTACACACCATTCATACATTGACAGAATCTTCAACTGCGGACGTTCTCTTATGGGACTGGCGAATGTGATTGATTCTGATGTATTTGTAATAAGAAAAGAAGTGCTGGATAAGATAAAATGCGTAGATTTTAAAGATATCAACAGCGAACTAAAATATACTACACTGCTTGTCAGAAACGGATTTATTCCGAAATTTTGTCCGCTTGTAAAAACATATACCGCAATAGAAAACTTTAAAGAAAGAAAACAGCCTGTTTCTTTCAAGCTTTCTCTTGTCTGGAATTGTCTGCCGTTGATTATTAAATCTACACCAAAGTTTGGTGAATTTTTATTAAATATACTTACGCCGAATTTCTGGTTTCTTACACTTGTATATCTCGGACTTTTAAGTTTTACAAATACTTATGAATTAACAAGTTTTCCGATAATTAATTTTAATCTTATATTTTTCTTTTTCTGTCTTTTGATAGCAGGATTTATAGTTTCTTTGTTTTCATCAAAACTGGGAAGAAAAAACATACTTTATCTTTTGATTTATCCTGTATATTCACTTTTAAAAATATGCCTGCACATCCCAATAATCAGAACCGTTGTTGACAAAATGTCAGAAAAGAGAATAGATGAAGACAAAGAAATGTCGACCGTAGATGTTATTGTTACGGACGGCAAAAATAATCTTCAATGTAAACTTGATTTAATTTCGGAAAGCGGTCTTGTAAAAGCGGTATTTCGCTTTAAAAAGAAAAAATACTCATCTTCTTCACAAATCCGTATGGTTGACGCAATAAAAGAAGTCTCTGACAAATTAAATGAACATGGATTTAGAATAAAAATCTGCCAGTCTTGCGGTTATTTTAACCTAAAAATGGACGGGTCAACCAACATGGTGAAAGGATACTGCAACAGATTGATTGTTCAAAAAGAATCTGATATGCCTATAGATACTATTCTGTGGAATTCTTGTCCGTATTATGTTCCTCAGGAGGTAAACAAGATAATTGATTTAAACTCTTTTAGAGAAAACTCATAATATGCAAAATGAAAATGACAAATACTGGCTTGCTTTTGCCTCTATTGAAAAAATAGGAAGTGTTTTTATACAGACACTTTTCAATCATTTCGGTTCTATAAAATCCGCATGGTGTGCGGGAGCCGGTGATTTGTATAAGATAGAAAATCTTACAAAAAGGCAGATTACCGATTTCTTGGACATAAGAGACAAAACAAACCCCGATGAATGTCTTGAATTTATAGAAAAAAAGAACCTCAAATATGTAAATTACACTGACTACAATTATCCGGAACTTTTAAAACAGATATACAACCCGCCTATGACATTATTTTATAAAGGTGATTTGTCACGCTGCAATTTTGAAAGAACACTTGCTGTCGTAGGGTCAAGAAAAGCCAGTGAAGCTGCAAAAACTGTTTTAACAAAAATATTGTCAGAATTTAAAGGTACTGATATTTGTATAGTTTCGGGTCTTGCGCTCGGAATAGACTCCTGTGCACACAAGGCAGCGGTTAATAACGGGATAAGCACAATCGGTGTTATAGCCAGCGGATTTGATTTTGTTTATCCTACTCAGAACAAAGATTTGTATAAAAAAATAGAGGATGAATCCGGTGTAATTTTTAGCGAATACTGGCCGACTTTTCAGCCTCTTCAATGGAGATTCCCTCACAGAAACAGAATAGTAACCGGACTGTCAAAGGGTACTCTTGTTGCCGAAGCGGCAATAAAAAGCGGGGCATTAATCAGTGCAAATCTCTGTCTGGAACAGAACAGAGAACTAATGTGTATGCCGGGCCTACTGACCAATCCTAATACCGCTGGAATATATAAACTTATTAAAAACGGAGCGGCTGTTATTACAAGAGCGCAGGATATACTTGATACGCTAAACTGGCAGATGCAAACCTCTGAAACAAAATCTGATGACACAGTAGAGTCTTTGAATTTAGATGAACAGGAAAAAACTGTATTTGAAATTATCGCAACAGAAGCATCTACCTTTGACACTATACTGGCTAAAACGGGTTTGGATTTTAGCGAAATGACTCTTATTCTTACAAATCTGGAACTAAAAGGCTATATCAAAATGACTGACGGATCAAAATATCAGTCTCAAATTAATGTCGGTTAATTGGCTGATGCTGTCTCCCTTGTACTCAAGAGTAACTTAAAATCCTACCATTAAGGGCGGATTTTTTGGAACGATAAAATCAAAAATCTACTCTTGTGACAGTCAACAGTTAGTAAAAATATTGGGTTGTCCGATAAGCTTTACAGATAACATTTACTTTCCTGACCGACTACGCCTGCGTACAGTTCTACAAACTGTTTTGCCGGACTTGCTTCTATTTTTGTCAAAAGAACCTCTTCTATCTGGAAAAATCCTACATCACCGGACATTTCTATATCAATTCTTATTGGCTTTTTATCTCCATGGTGTATGCCTATTCTGTTTATGGCATTAGCCGAGTATTTGTGAATATCACCGACTTTTGGCGTTGTGTTTATAGCCAGCGGTATTCGTGCTCTGCCTTTTGTCATATCACAACCATCAGCAATTAAAATTATTCCGGCTTCTATGGAGTGGATTTTTCTTGTAGACATATGACCGATAATAGCCTCTATAGCCACAGATTTTATGACTACACGCCTGTGCAAATCATCGGGAAACATTTGAAGCAGTGTTCTTTCTATAATAGGCTGAGCAAGCATTACAGACATTTCCTCATGTCCCTGCCGTCCTATAGACATTCCTAGATCATGCATCATGCCTGCAAGAATAACAGCGCACATACTGTCTTCAAAAGTTCCTGTTTCTTCTTGTTCAAGAGAAGTTTTTATGCCGGATTCGTGCAATAATTTTAACATTTTTACAGCATTACCCACAACCTGCCTCATATGAACAGGCCCGTGGTCATTGTACCCGAGCCTTTTTATAGAAACGTTGTTTGCATATTCCTGCAATTCCTGCAGCTCTGCATCATCAAATAAATACTGTACAAGTCTCAAGCATTGCGGAAAATCCTTTAGCCTTTCAAGAATTTTTGCTTCCGTATTAACTTCTTTTACTGATTTCATAATATACCTGCAATTTTTATGTTATAATCGCTGATGATTATATTATATAACTTATTTAGTTATTAGACAGGGGAATTTTTAAAATATGTTTGACAGTTTGTCGGATAAATTACAGGAAATTATAAGAAAAACTTCAGGTACGGATAAATTAACAGAAGAAAATATGTCAGATGCCCTGAGGGAAATCCGCCGTGCATTGCTAGAAGCTGATGTAAACCTCAGAGTAGTAAAAGCATTTGTTTCTTCTATACGTGACAGAGCCGAAGGTGAAAAAGTTGTACAGGGGGTTGACCCTGCGCAGCAGCTTATAAAAATTGTTAACGACGAACTTGTTAAACTACTCGGGTCAAAAAATGAACCGCTGAATTTGAGCGGACATCCGTCTGTTATTATGATGCTCGGACTTCAGGGCTCAGGTAAAACCACATCCAGTGCTAAACTGGCTGTAAAACTCAAAAAAGAAGGCAAGAATCCTCTGCTTGTTGCGTGTGACGTATACAGACCCGCTGCAATTGCACAGTTAAAGACTCTTGGTGAACAGACTAAAACAGAAGTTTTTACAATAGAAAACTGCAATGATGTACAAAAAATTGCTGCAGAAGCTATTGATTACGCAAAAAATAACGGATTTAACGTTGTAATTCTTGATACTGCTGGGCGCCTGCAAATTGATACACAAATGATGGCAGAGCTTTTGATTTTAGACAGAACAATTCATCCGCAGGAAAAACTGCTTGTTATAGACGCAATGACAGGTCAGGAGGCTGTAAATGTAGCGGAGAACTTTAACGAACAGCTTGAGATAACAGGGCTTGTACTGACAAAACTCGACGGTGACTCCAGAGGCGGTGCTGCATTGAGCGTTGTATACTGCACTCAAAAACCGATTAAACTTACAGGTGTCGGTGAAAAACTCGACGCACTGCAGGATTTTTATCCTGATAGAATGGCAACAAGAATTCTCGGAATGGGTGATATTGTTTCTCTTGTTGAAAAAGCACAGGAAAACTTTGATGCAAAACAGGCTCAGGAACTTGAAAAGAAAATGAGAAAGGCGGAATTTTCTTTCAACGACTTTTTGAATATGCAAAAAACAATGAAAAATCTCGGGTCTATGGATCAAATACTGGGTATGCTTCCTATACCGGGATTGAAAAAAGATGACAGACAGATGATTGCTCACGAAGGCGAAAAGCAATTAAAAAGAATTGAAGCTTTTATTCAGAGTATGACACCGGAGGAGAGAGATAACCCCTCGATAATTAACACAAGCCGCAAAAAACGTATTGCAAAAGGCTGTGGTATGGAACTGCAGGAAATAAACCAGTTTATTTCACAGTTTGAGCAAATGAGAAAAATGATGAAAGGCTTTACAAAAATATCCGATAAAGTAAAATCCGGTAAAATGAAACTGCCAAAACTCCCGAAAGGTTTTGGAAAACACGGAAAACTGCCTTTTTAACTAATATTATTTTATTTTTAAATAATTTAAATTTAAGCCGTCAATTTTTTCATCTAATTGCTGCTTAAATTGATTCGCAACATTTACTCCGGCATAAGAACCTGCGCAAATAGAAGCGAATAGAGCAGGGTATTTTACTATTGCTTTTTTCTTATCAACAAACAACGAGACACCGGAAATAATCAAAGATGGAATCATAGTGTTTGCAAGAAGTTCATAGGTAGTTTTTTTGAGCTTATTGTGATAACCCTTTGTATTTGCAACAGAAAAGCCGGACAGCGCCATCATTGGTGTATTAAATACCTTCATAGCGGGGACATATAAAGCTGTAGAAAGCATAGCATTTGCAGTTGTAGATGCAAATTGAGTGTTTACGTAGTTAAAGTTTTTAAAAACACTGCTTTGCTGAATAATGCCGGCGGTTTTATCAGTTGAAGATTCTATTTCATTAAGCTTTAGATATTTGGGATTGTCAAGAAAATACTTGTGAACAAGCTCATTTGAATATATAGCACCTACAATAGCAGCAAAGGTATTTATTGTACCTGCAATTGCTTGAGAGAGAATGTATTCTGAAGCTTTTACAACCTTGTTTTGTATAGTATAGTTTTTACAGATAAATTTTGTAAGAGGGTTTACAAGTAAAAAACCGAGTATAGAACCGGCTATAATTGCAGAATCTTTAATAAGCACTCTTTTCTTACTTGTTGGCTGTTCTTTTTTATAGTCATAATAAACCTTGCCTGTACCTATCGATAAAAAAGCTGCAGGCGCAAGAACATTCGGTTTTGTGATTGTGTTTGTAATACTTTTTATATTCATATCTCTAAAACATAGTCCGGCATGTATAATAAACTGCTAAAAAAATTTTTTTGCTACTTTAGCATTTAGCAGTTTTAATACTGTTACTTTGTTCAAAATTGTAAACCAAATTTTAATTGTAAAGAAATGTAACAGTATATACTAAAAAGTGAAATTTTGGACTTAGTATATACTTTATATATATGTAAGACAAAACAAAGTTTAAATCAAACATTAAATAAGCACACAATAAACAAATTAAA
>CALUVO010000046.1 GCA_944324245.1 Candidatus Gastranaerophilales bacterium
TGAGAGGTAGACCCCATGCACCGTCTTGAAATCTGACGTTCGGGAAAAGCGTGGTTTCCCCTCACAATGGCACTGGGTTCGGCAGAGCCTCACACGGCGTGCCAGTCAGATTTCGCTGTTGGCTGTGCCGGACTTGTTGTTAAATGTTGAACTTGTTTATTGCACAGGTTCAACAAGTAGTCGGAGTCAGTTGACTATATGAAATATTCTATAATAAACAAAAAAAATCGGCTTTTCTTTTACAAGATTCAGCCGAGATGGATAGAATTAGTATTACGGAGTTTATAGAGGAGTTTACATATTGCATGAAATCCCGTTAAAAAATTTTTTGCTATTATTTTGTCAAATTATTAACAAATGTTAAGTTAAATTTTTTGTGGTATTCTTTTTTCTATGGATAAATTACGGCTTTTTTTTGAATATACACGTGCCTATGCACTGCCAATGTCCGTAACTGCCTGGGCAGTAGCTTTTTCCTTTGGTATTTCAAATAACGGAAATATTTTATACGGAATTATTGCACTGTTCGCCATAATGTGTGCGCATCTTGGTGCAAATCTTTTTGATGACATAATTGATTACAAAAAATATTGTCCGAGAAAAATTCGTGATAAGGAGCAAAGCGACGTGAACGAATTTTTTGAGTGTCACATTGAAAAGGTGAGCAGTGACGGCTCGAAGGCTCGAGGCGGCAACTGCGACACTAGATTAGATCTGAAATCTCAAAAGAAGGAACAAAAGATTAACCTCAAAAAAGGCAAGTGCAAATGTTTTTTGAACGGAGAGCTGTCTGTCGGGCAGGCTTTTAAAATATGTTTTTTGCTTTTTGGTTTTGCTGCTTTGACAGGTTTATTTTTTGCCGGAATATATAAACTCTCTATTTTAATAATCATGGGAATAACTGGTATTTTGTGTTTGCTTTATCCTGTTTCAGGATATCTCGGCCTTAGTGAAATCATAATAGGCACAATATTTTCACCGCTTTTGTTTACAGGTGTGTATTATGTAATGACAGGCATGTTGTCAGCAAAACTATTATTGCTGTCAGTTTCTTTTGCACTTGTGACGGTATGTCTTTTATACACGGATTTTTATCTGGATTACAACACTGACAAAGAAGCCGGCAAAAAAACACTTCCCGTATTATGTACAAGCAAGCAGAATGCTTATTACTTTTATATTTTTATAATTTTTTTGATATATGCAAATTTATTTATCGGAATACACGGGCATGTTTTTCCTTTAAAATATTCAATAATTTTTCTGTCTGTATTCCCTGCATTGAGTACTATAGGAAGGCTTCAAAAATATATTGATAAAGAAATTAAAGACGAAAAAGAGTTTTTGGGAGCAATGAATAATGTCCAAAAATTTGCCGGAATTTTTGCAATACTGTGTATAATAAGCTTTTTCTAAGAATTTTTTAAAAAACTCAAAGTTTTACCAGAATGTGTTTTTTGTTTTATTAATTCGTATCCGTCAATATTGATATCCAAATCCGCAGGGTGTTCTAGAATAATAATACCGTTGTCAGCAAGTATATTTTTTTCTTTTACAATTTTCAGTACACTGTCATACAGACCGCTTTGATAAGGCGGGTCTACATATATCACATCAAAATTTTTGTTAGTTTTTGAAAGCAGTTTTATAGTATCACCGATATAGAAATCAGCTTCTACTGCCAGTTTTTTAGAGTTTTCTTTAAGCAGGAAAAATGTTTTTTTGTCTTTTTCAAAAAAACATACACTTTTAAATCCTCTTGATAAAGCTTCAAACCCCATAATACCAGAGCCAGAAAAAGCATCCAGAAAGCTTTTGCCGCCAAAATCCATTATGGAAAAAAGCACGCTGAAAATGCTCTCTCTGATTTGTGACAGAGTAGGACGTACATTGCTGCCTTTTGGGGAATCAATTTTTCTGGATTTTAGATAGCCGCCTGTAATCTGCATACAAAAATTTTAACATGAAGTTTGAATGCTGCGTTGTTTCAGGTCATAAATTTCTTCAATCTCTTTTTGGGAAAGTTCTTTGGCTCCGCCGAGAAGCATGGAGTTTAGATAAATCTGTGCAAATGTTTCTGCTGTTTCCATCAGATAGTATGAATTTTTAATATCTTTTGCACCTATAACAATGCCATGGTTTGCCAGAAGTACTGCATCATGTTTTACAAAAAACTTTGCCGTATTTTCAACAAGCTTGTCAGAGCCGGGAAGCGCATAAGGTGCTACGGGTATTTCGCCAAAGTAAAACACATTTTCGGAAATAATGGGCTTGGACAGAGGTATATGACTTACCGCAAATGCAGATGTATAAGGTGCATGACAGTGAATAATTGCATTGATATCCGGTCTTAAATTATATATTGCAACATGCAGATTTTTTTCTGAAGAAGGTTTTTTCATACCTTCTACAATATTTGCATTTTTGTCAATAAGCACTATATCTCCTTCAGATAAATCAGCAAGACAGGTTCCGGAAGCAGTAATCAAAATATTTTCCCCGCATCTTACGCTTATGTTGCCTGATGTAGCGGGAGACATATTTTTGTCGCCCAGTTTGTTTCCATATTTAATAATTTCGTTTTTCATTTTAGATATTTCATTTTGACCCATGATTTATATTTTACCAAATTTTTTATTAAAATGATATAATGGAACTGAAACTACGAGAGGAATTAATGATTTGTCAGAATTAATTAACTTTGAGCAGGTAGTGGAATGGCTCGAAGAATACCAGAAAATAGACTCAAAAAAGAATAAGGAGCAGCTGCAGAATCTTATTGCAATAACCTGTATGCCTATTGTCAAAAAAGTTGCCCGTACACTTGCAAGAAGGAGCACTGACCCAGTAGAAGATATTATCCAGGTAGGCAGTCTTGGTTTGATTAAAGCAATCAGGCTGTATAATCCTGAAGTGAGCAGGAATTTTAAATCTTATGCCACTTACCTTATAACAGGTGAAATAAGACATTATTTAAGAGATAAGGCATGTATGATAAAAGCGCCCAGAGCAATTCAGGAGCTGGCATATCGTGTTCATAAATTGACTGTGGAAATGATAGATGAAATGGGAGAAAAACCTACAGACAAACAAATTGCCAGCAAAATGGAGCTTCCTGTAGAAAAGGTGAAAGAAGCTATTGACGCAGACAGAAGAAAAACAATAGTTTCTCTTGATCAGCTTGTTTTTCAAGATGACGATGACAATTTTTCAAACTGGGGTGATAAAATAGCTGATATAAATTATGAAAATGTTCAAAGCCTTAGCGAAGACAGAATGATGCTGGCAGAATCTCTCCAGAATATAGCTCCTGAGCTCAAACAGATTGTTGAAATGACATATTTTAAAGATATGAGCCAGATAGAAATAGCAAATAAACTCGGAATGT
The DNA here is from genome assembly GCA_944324245.1 of Candidatus Gastranaerophilales bacterium. GTDB lineage: Bacteria > Cyanobacteriota > Vampirovibrionia > Gastranaerophilales > Gastranaerophilaceae > Limenecus. Next base: position 3,389 of record CALUVO010000046.1, read on the forward strand.
CACAAATGCAGGTTTCAAGAAAACTAAAAAAAGCATTAAATCTGCTGCATGATATAATTCAAGAGAAACAGAGTGCATAATGATTAGTATATTTTGGGTATTTTATGTTTTTATAATCGGATTGTGCATTGGCAGCTTCTTAAACGTAGTTGTGTTGAGAGGCTTGAGCGGGGAATCAATTGTTCTTCCTCCTTCTCACTGTACAAAATGCAGTCATAAACTGGCATGGTATGACAATATACCTGTTTTTTCCTATCTTTTTTTGAGAGGGAGATGCCGTTACTGCAGTGAAAAAATAAGCATCCAGTACCCGCTTGTTGAACTTTTTACCGGACTTATATTTGCAGGTATTTATTATAAATACGCAGGCGGCAGTTTTAATTGGAATACTTTGTTTTTGATGGCTGCTTCGTGTTTATGCATAGTGCTTGCTGTAACCGATATCAAAGAAAAAGTTATTCTTGATATACATGCATACATTCTGGCGGCAATAGGGCTTGTTTACAACTTTTTCAATTTTGCCGGTGAAAATACTACAAAAATAACTTTCTGGCTTTTTGGTCTCAAAATCACTATATATCAGGCATTTATTTATTCAATTCTGGGACTTATCCTCGGATTTGGTGCTATGGCAGGCATTGCATTTATCTTAAAACTGATAACAAAAAGAGACTGTTTTGGTGAAGGAGATTCTTATATTCTTGGTGCACTAGGAGCGTTTTTCGGTATAGTTAATGCCATTGTTATTTTGATATTAAGTATTTTTATATGGGGCGGGCTTTCTATACCGGTATTTATCTACAAATGGTTTAAAAATAAAGATTATAAGCTGTTATGCTCTGTCATACTTTTTATTATAGCGGCAATACTTTTCTGGGCGGGTGAATTGTTTAATGTGTTCAGTTCAAACCTTTTTCACTGGTTTGCTTTTCTGCTTGTTGCTGCAATCGGCATAAATACCTGCCGGTTGATCCTTGCGTCAGTAAAAAACGGCGGCAAAACTACAGTAATTCCTTACGGGCCTGCATTGATTTTTGCTGCATTTTTAATAATGTTTATGTTGTAATTATGCGCGTTCTTGTATAAGTGATGTAGTTTGATGACAGCGGCGGGGTGGAGTTTATTGCGCTCTGTGCACTATTAATTTATCGGGTTCAGCTGTCAAATTAGCGGTTTATGGTCATTTCTGGCAACGTAATATGAAAATATCATAATAAAACTTAACAAACTTCTGTCAAAAATGTTTAAAAAAACATTCAAAGTGGAATGTAAAAAGTATATATATCGTAGGCCGAACATGAGGATAGAAGTTATGGAAAAAGATGTGAA
>CALUVO010000047.1 GCA_944324245.1 Candidatus Gastranaerophilales bacterium
AAACGACTACTGTATAATACACAAATATCAGTATTTTAAATTCTTTAATAAAAAAAAGATGGACAAAAGAAATTGTGCCATCTTTTTTTTATCAATTATATTTTTATGATTTTGGCACCAGCCTGCCGTTTTGAACAGTATAATAGTCAGGATTAAGTCTGAATACTCTTACATATCCATGCTCCCCCTTACCGTTCTGTCCGGCAGATTTTGAAGCAAAATTATCCCAGTTTGCATTATCAAATTCATCAGCGGCAATTTGTCCGTTTCCTGTCGAACCTCCGGCGTGGCCGGGGACATCCGTTCTTGATCTGTTACCGTAAACAACTATATAACCCGCCGGAAGATACTCCACATCGGATGCGGTAAATTCTCTTACGACATTATCGCTTAGTTGTACATATTTTATTTCCTGAAAACGCTCCGGATGTTTTTCCAAAAATTTAGCAAGCTGAAATGCATTATTAAAGTTTCTCATTTCTGCGTCCGAAACAGCCCCGGAACCTATAAGAGCTTGTTTTATACCTGTCAGGCATCCTCCGCTTGTTCTGAGTGTAGCTGCAGAATCAGCACAGTTACGGGCAAAAAGCAAATCTACTGAAGAAGCATTATTAGTGTTCAAACCGCTGAATCGTTCTACATCAAATCCCATATATCTGCCGTTTTCACGTCTCTGTGCATAAGCATACAAACCTCCGTCAGGGTTTCTGCCGGCTCTCAGCTGTGTCAAATATCTGTTACATCTTTGTTTTGCGCCGGTGTTATAACCTTTTGACGGATATTTTTCAATGTTAGCATTACGAAGATCATTCAAAATAACAGACTGATTTTCACGTCCGTTTATATTATATTGCCTTGCATGAGATACAAGATAACAACGTTTAAAATTTCTGTCAGCGCTTGATGCAATAAGACGCTGTTGTTCTATATTATTAACACCTTTCAAATTTTTATTCAGTAAATTACCGTGAGATATCAGCCTTGCCAAATCCTGCTCTGTCATAGACATTCTTTCTTCATCGGTCAATCCGTTAGCAAAAGCGATTTCTCCCCTTTGCATTCTGTTTATCAATACATTTACACTCTTTGGGTTAAATCCTTTGAGCAGTAATGTTTCTTTTAATTTATTAATTTCAGATGCAGAATTTAAAGGTGCATCAGCTGTGTATAACTTTGGCATAAAAATAACCTGTCCGATACCCCATCCGAGATCATCTTTCGTAGATTTACGGTCTGCGGGAGCATTTTCCACAACAGTTTTTGCCCGTCTTAGAGCGGCTTCTCTGCGTTGGGGATCAGACGGAATTAATTTGAACATTTTTTATATCTGTCAACATTATGGGTGTATATCATTGTATCCGGTGTTGCCGTTCCTTTTTTCAAGGTACCGCTTCTTCCGTTATATAGATACAAAATAGCATCATCTTCACTAACATTGTTATACAGCATGTAACCTGCTGATCTGCGAACAGCCTCACCGTCAACTAATTTTGCATTTGAATAATAATAATTATTGTTAGCCATTTCTATACCGTCTTGATAAGACTGTTTTTGAACATTTTTTTGTAATTCACTAAGCACAATCATTGTGGCAACAGCTGATTGACCGCCGTCCAGGCTGTCGCAAAAACCGGTTTCTATTCCGTATTTTTTAAACAATGCGGCGACTCTTCCATTTTTGGCCCAATCCGCTACTTTTACCTGAGTAAGTCCTTTTGATACTGCTGTAGAACTGTTAATCGGATTTTTTACTCCTATTTTTTTCAATCCTCTGTTAACTGATGCAACTGAATCTTTTGCAAAAGTAACTATAGCTGTATTTTCCCAATCTTCATAGCTATCAGCTTTCCCGAATTGTGTTTCTTGCATAGCAATACCTAATGCAAGATGAGCAAATCTGTCATATGTATCATTATCCATTTTCAGGTCTTTCATCAGACTTGCTTTTTTAGATATAAGAGTATTCATAAAATCCATAATTTCTTTCTTTTGCTCGGGGGTCGCATCAGTAAGAAGAGATTTGGGATAAGTTATACGTAAAGGCAATGCCTCTGATATAACACGTCTTTTTGTACCTTTTCGATTTAACGGTCTTTGAATCATAACACTATAATCCTTTTTGCCGTCAGTTCCGGGATATATAATATCCTGAACAATCTTTCCGTTTGTATAAAATCTGTTAATTTTGTTATAGTCTTGATCTTTACCGTCACACACTATTTCTATAGAGGACAAGCCCTGCTTTTTACCGCGTGTGCTTTTTGAAGTATCAACAAAAATATGAAGTTCACCGGTTGAGGTATCTTTAATAATTTGAGGTTCAACACCATACAGTGCCTTATAGTCCCTATATACTTTGCCGGGATTACCTGTTAAAACATTGGGATTTATCATCATGGTTTTATGTCCGTTGCTTTCAATAACGGACTTTATTCTTTCAACAGAATTTGTAACCACACTGCCGGAATCATCAAAGTTAACAGGTCTTTCCTGACTGCTAAACTGCTGTCCGTCAGTATTTACCTCATTATCTTCTTCATGTCCCGAAGTGTCAGTCAGTCTTTCAGGCGGTTTGGCAGGTTTTGTTATGCCCAGTTTATTTAATTTTTCATCACTCAAAAGTTTTATAGTTGACCCGGCCATTAACCACTTTTTCTCGTTCATAAATGAACCGTCGGCTTCCAGTTGGGCTTCTAATGCTGATTGATATTTTTCAGCATCATTTCCCGTATAACCCAGAGAGGCAACAATTTTAGGAAGGGTATCCCCTGATTTAACCCTATAATCAGGAGAAGAAGGTGTACTTTTGTCTTCCTGTCTTGTTCTAGTGCCACTTTCTGATTCAGCTGATTTTAAAGGCCAATTTTCGGGTTTGGCAATGCCAAGTTCTTTTAGCTTCTCATCGCTCAAAAGATTTATGGTTGAACCGGCCATAAGCCAATTTCTGTCATTCATAAAGGAGCCGTTTTCTTCTAATTGGGCAATCAATGCTGCTTTGTATTTTTCTGCATCTTTGCCTGTATAGCCTAAAGCTTCAACAAGCTTTTGGGGTGTATCACCTTTTCTGACTTTATATTGTGGTCCGGTTTCAGTATTAGAAGATGTTGATGTCGATGTCGATGATGTCAATAAAAATAAATCATCGGCAAAATCCTGCTCATTATAATTTTCAAAAATACTTGCATATTTTAATCTTGTACTTTGGATATCTGCACTGTCTATAACTCCGTCTTCTCCCGCCATTTCCGTTAAAAAAGCTTTTATTTTTTCTATCTCATTTTTATCAAATATATTATTTTTATTGCCGCCCAATAACAAACTGTCAAAAAACTTTAACAAATCATTATCAGATGATTTGTGTTCCAGCTTATCCAGCTCATTCAAATTAATCTGTGTACCGTTTGAGAGTTTTAAATTCATCATCACACCACTTAGAAAAAATCCCTGATTGCAAGTTCTTCCACTTCAGGTACACATAATTTATCGAAATTTCGTACAGTAATCTTTAGTAATTTATAAAAAAAATTTACATTATTTAATATATTTTTGCAGTAATAATTTCTTAAAAGCTCTGGCATTTACGGCTTCAGGCTCTAGTTCTATTAATTTTTCCAGATAATCAAGTGCTTTTTTGTAATTGCCCAGCTTTTTATGTGCAGCGGCAATAGCATACATTGCATCTAAGAACTTTTCATCCAGTTCAAGTGCTTTTTCCAAATCTTTTACAGCAGTTTTTATATCAGGATTAGTTATGTCCTTTCTGGACAAAGCTATTTTTGCACGATTATAATATGCATCTGTCATTTTTTCGTTCAACTGAATTGCCTTTGTATAATCGAGCATTGCTTCATCAAAATTTTCCAATGCCTGATGTGCAACAGCACGGTAAAAATAGGAGATTTCCCAATCGTTTTTGAGCTCTATAGATTTATTGATATTCTCTAACGCTTGTTTAAATTTACCCTGTTGAATATCAAATATACAGTTATCCAGATAATATTTATAATCGTTCATAATTTAAATTTTAATACAAATATAAGTTTAAATTTTACCTTTATAAAATTATCAAAATTGATTATTTATTTATCCGATATACTTTGAAACAGACCATTTTATTATATTTTTACAGCTTGATAAAGGATATAATATGGCTCATTTAAAACACGGTGAATTAAAACATTTAATTGAATTTTCAGACAATGAAGTAAATAAAAAAATTCTTGCACAGAATGGTACAAGCAAAGTAATACTCATTGCTATAAAAAAAGAACAGGAGCTAAAAGAACATTCTTCTGATGTTGATGCATTTTTATTTGTTATTGAGGGAGAAATTGAATTTATATTTACTCAAGAGCACAACGAGAATTACACTGTTAAAAAAGAAGAAATTCTATTTTTTCCAAAAGACAAAAAACATAAAGTCATTGGCAACAAAGATTCAAAAATTCTTGTTGTAAGGATATAAAAAAGTACCATAAACCAGTCTTATTATACTGGAGCGTAAAGCAGCAAAATTCAAACTTTTGGATATACCTAAAAGAGCTGGTTGAAAAACTCAAAAAGTCAGATACAATCTTACTTTTAGAATATTATAGACTTTTTAAACAAACATATATTACATCAGAAAATATCATAAACTGTCATGCTGAACTTGTTTCAGTATATTACCAATGATAAATGGTTATCATCAATCCCAATCCATTGATAAATCTCTAAATTCAGGATTCATTTCTTTAATCAAATTTATTTTCCAATCTCTATGCCACCTTTTTAATTGTTTTTCACGATTTAAGGCAGTTTCTACAGAATCAGTTAATTCATAATAATACTAATCTATCAATATTGTATCTTTTAGTAAAACCTTCAACGAATTTATTTTTATGCTCCCAAACTCTTTTTTGCAAATTTCCTGTTACTCCGATATAAAAAGAAGTTTGTGAATAATTAGTCATTATATAGGCAGCATAAGTTTTGTTCATAGACTAATTATAACACCCCATACCGGTAAGATATTGTTGTCATCCCGAATTTATTTCGGGATCTTACCAGCTATGAGATTAACTCTAAGTTTGTAAGATACTGCACTTCGTAAGGACAGTCTCACACAAAATTTTTAAGATCCT
>CALUVO010000048.1 GCA_944324245.1 Candidatus Gastranaerophilales bacterium
TTGAACCGATAAAAATCGATGCAAATTCTTTTATAACAATTAAAATTGAAAAATAGCTTAAGCCATATATTTTATGCTTGGTTCTAAAACAGAATTAAGAAAATCAGCTGCCTTAGCTGCGTTTACCTGAGCAACCAGCATTTTTTCAGAAAATGTTCGTTCCTGAGGCGGAATCTGCATAATTCTTTCATATTCTCTTTCCACTTTAGCAGCCTGTTGTAACTCATAATCTTTTTTGATTTTATCAAAAAATTTTAATTCCTGATGATAAATTCCGGGATTTTTTCTGTACGGAGCAATACCGCAAGATCCAGATGTTTCAGCCATAATAAATAATCCTTTCACACTATTTATACCTTCACATATATATAAAAACAATTTGGACATAAAAATTGTCTAGCTTCCAAAGTTGTAAAGGAAATTGGAACATGCAACATTAAAAACTACATTAAACATATACAATCAAGTAATGACTAATATAAAAAATGAAGCAATGGGTTTGTTCAAAAAATCGAATGTGAGCAAAATATGAGCAATTTAAATTTACAGTAAGCAACACCCTTGATATTTAAACAAAACAAAAAATCGGGATGATAGGCTGACGTTGGCGAAGTATGAGCCCTACGGCAGCGAATCAGAACTGCTAAAAGATAGCGTAAGCGTTATCTTTTGCAAGTTGTGACAAGATGTAATCTTGTCCTTGATTTACTAACAAAAACAAAAATCGGGATGACAAGATTCGAACTTGCGACCCCCGCGACCCGAACACGGTGCGCTACCAAACTGCGCTACATCCCGATTATTGCTATTAAATTTTCATTTCAATAACGATTTACTATATAATTTTATCATAAAATATTGATTTACAAGAGGTAAACTATGAAAAGATGTAAATGGGTAAATGAAAAATCTCAAATTTATATAAAATACCATGATGAAGAATGGGGCGTTCCCAAATATAATGACAGAGATTTATTTGAATTGCTGGTTTTAGAATCATTTCAAGCAGGTCTGTCATGGCTGACTGTATTAAAGAAAAGAGAAGCTTTCCAAAAAGCTTATGATAATTTTGATGTAAATAAAGTTTCACAATATTCAGATAATAAAATAGCAGAACTTTTAAACAACCCCAATATAATAAGAAGCAAAAGCAAAATACTTGCTTCTATTAACAATGCAAAAATATTTATACAAATCCAAAAGGAATTCGGTTCTTTTTCCAATTATATCTGGAGTTTTACAGACGGTAAAGTTATAAAAAATACAACAGACAATCTGCCTGTCAGCACAGCATTATCTGATAATATTTCAAAGGATTTAAAAAAAAGAGGCATGAAGTATACAGGTACGGTGATAATTTATTCCTATCTGCAGGCTATAGGTGTAGTTAATGACCATGAAACAGAGTGCTTTAAATATTAACACAAAACAATTAAACATCTTAAATCTTTTGTACCACAAAGGATAATATGTATTGAAATATTATTATGTAAATACATCTAGTTTTTCATTTGTTATTTCTAATATAAATCAAAAAATAAAAAAAACCTCTTTGCGCAAATTAAAAAATAATCGCGAAAGAGGTGAGCACTAAGTACAAGCAATCAGAAGAGTTGAGGATTTACCTGTTTATAATAGCGTGTATCTTATGTTTTATCATTGGAGAAAACTACTATGTTACAGTTTTATACTTTCGGGCTATAAATGTTAAGTATCTGCAAATTAAATTTGATTTTTAACTTTTCAGGTTGATATAATTGGAAAGATAAAGTTAAAAATTTATGTAAACAGAGGGATGAATATGACGACAAAAGTCGCTGTTTTGGGCGCAGGTATCTGGGGAAAGAATTTAGTCAGAAATTTTTATAATCTGAATTATCTTCATACTGTTTGTGATATGGATGAAGAAAACAGAAAAAAAGTTAATGCAGATTATCCTGAAATTTATACAACTCCTGATTTTAATGAGGTCTTGAACAATAAAGAAATTAATGCAGTAGTTGTTGCTACACCCAGCCATACACATTTTAAACTGGTAAAAATGGCATTAGAGGCCGGTAAAAATGTATATGTCGAAAAGCCTATCGCAACAGCAAGCGAAGAAGCTCTTGAGTTGAAAGAACTTGCTGAATCCAAAGGACTGGTCTTGATGGTAGGACACCTTCTTTTATATCATCCTGCAGTTAACCGCCTCAAAATGATAGTAGAGTCAGGTGAATTGGGTGATATCAAGTATGTACAGTCCGATAGATTAAACATAAACTATTTTAAAAATGACAGAAGTGTTATGTGGGATTTAGCTCCGCATGATGTTTCCATGGTCAGCTATATACTCGGAGAAGAGCCCAAAAGAGTAATTTCAGCTATGGGTGTAAGCTCAGAAGGCAATGAGATTATGGATATTACTCATATCGAAATTGAGTACGAATCAGGCTGTGTTGCTCATATATCAGACAGCTGGATTCATCCGCAAAAAAGAGTAAACCTTATGCTCAGAGGAACTAAAGGTTCTGCAATGTTTGATGATACATTGAAAGAAAATAAGCTTCAGGTATTTAAAAATGATAAACCTAACTCCGGCAGTAATATAGCACTGGATTATATTGAAATTGAACCTCTAAAACTAGAATGCGAACATTTTGTAAAATGTATTGAACAGCATAAAAAAGCAAGAAGTGACGGTGAGAACGGTTATTTTGTCGTAAAAATATTAGAAGATGCCGAAAAAATGATGCTCGGTGATAAGTTGAAACTATTAGAACACCACAATTTTGCTTCTTCACGCAGTAAACAATAAAACATAAATCATAGACACGAGGAGTTTAAAATGGCTAATTTAATTACTATTATCAGAATGATAATTGCTTTTATTGCAATATGCCTGTTATTTTATCAGACACCGGCATGTTATATTACAGCTTTTGTTTTGACAATCATTGCAATCTGGTTTGACGGATTGGACGGTTTTGTTGCAAGGCTGCTGAATGAAAGTTCTAAATTCGGGGCTGTGCTTGATATTCTGGGAGACAGAATTGTAGAAAATATTTATTGGATAGTTTTTGCCGTACTGGGCTGGATACCTGTCTGGGTTCCGTTGATTGTTGTAACAAGAGGCATCTTAACTGACGGCGTAAGAAGTATTGCACTGGAACAGGGCTATACAGCATTTGGCGCTACTACAATGATGAAAACAAAACTCGGACATTTCTTAGTTGCCTCAAACTTTTCAAGAGGTTCTTATGCCGTTACAAAGGCACTTGCTTTTGCATTGATGATACTGTGCAATTTCCCGTTTGCAACAATGCAGTTATTCTTGCAGGGAGGAGATCCGACACTGTCAGCGCAGGCATCTTCTGCATGGGCGACATTTCATAATGTTTGTATAACAATTTGCCCGTTTGCACATTTCTGTGTATATGCTGCGGTTGTATTCTGTGTATTAAGAGGTCTGCCCGTATTAATAGAAAGCAGAAGATTTTTTGTAGAGGATAAAAAATAAACCAAAAATATATAAAAAAAAGAAAAACCTGCCGGTTTTATTACATATGTGATAAAATGAGAGCAGGTTTTTTACTTAATACGGTTGGGCAATATTGGATATTAGAACAAAACTGAATATAGTGCTTTATGAGCCGGAAATTCCTCAAAATACAGGCAATATAGTCCGTCTGGCAGCCTGCACAAATTGTGATGTGTATCTTGTCGGAAAATTAGGGTTTTCAATAGACAGCAGACACCTAAAACGTGCGGGGCTTGATTACTGGGATTCCGTAAACATAAGAAGAATCGACAGGATAGAGGACTTATGGAAAGAATTCCCCGAAAATGATTTTTATTATTTGACGACTAAGACAAAAAATTATTATACTGATGTGAAATATAAAGACGGAGATTTTCTTGTGTTCGGGCCGGAGACAAGAGGCCTGCCGGAAGATTTGATTTTTTCAAAAGGTAATCATTCAATTACAATACCGATGCAGGAAGGTCAAAGAAGCCTTAACCTTTCAAATTCCGTAGCAATAGCTGTTTATGAGGCATTAAGACAAACGGGTTATTAACTATGGACTGTAAAGAAATTACATTATCAGAGGCAAAATTACTTTTACCTCAAAGACCTCAGGATAGTAACAAAGGTACATTTGGCAAAGTCTTAAACATTGCAGGGTGTTACGAGTATGAGGGTGCAGCATACTTGTCCTCAGTGTCAGCATTGAAGACCGGAGCAGGACTTGTGACACTAGCAGCAATAGAATCGGTTATAAATAATCTTGCAGGAAGCTGCCCGTGGGTAACATACTATCCGCTCAGAGATTATTACAGTAAATGTATAGCATCTGATGCTTTCTCGGATTTAAAAGAAATAATAGAGAAATACAATGTTGTTTCTGTCGGACCGGGGCTTTCTGACATGCCTGCAATATCAGCGTTTGTTGAAGATTTAGTAAATTATCTGAACAACTCAGATAAAAAAGTTGTTATAGATGCAGATGCGATAAATGTTCTTGCAAAATCGGAAATCAGAAAACTGCCTTCAAATTCAGTTATTACCCCGCATCCTGTAGAATTATCCAGACTTATAAAGGTTCCTGTAGAGGTTATTCAGTCTGACAGGACAAAATACGCTGCATTAACATCGAAGCAATTTGGCTGCTGTGTTGTTTTAAAGGGGAATAAGACTGTTATTGCAACAAAAGAAGGTGAAATTTTTATTAACACAAGCGGAAACAGCGCTCTTGCTAAAGCCGGAAGCGGAGATGTACTTACAGGCATGATTTCAGCATTTACGGCACAGGGATTGCCTGTCAAAGATGCAGCTATACTCGGCGTTTATATGCACGGACTAACAGGAGAACTTGCATCAGTGGATTTGACGGAATATTCCGTACTCGCAACAGACCAGATAGACTATATTCCTGCTTCTTTCAAAAAATTACTGGAGGCTGTATAGTTGGCTGCGTATTTTATCCCATACAGCGTTAATACCGGTAAATACAATATGGATTTTGATGAGTGTATTTTAAATACAGCTATTGAGAAAACTTTTGATGAGCCTGTATTAAGGTTTTACGGCTGGTCACCCGCTTGTGTGTCTCTTGGAAGAAACCAGAGAGATAGCCATATTAATAAAGATTTTTGTAAATATCACAAAATAGACATTGTAAGAAGGCTTACGGGCGGCAGAGCATTATTGCATGATAATGAGCTTACATATTCTTTTGTATGTCCGATAAAATATTTGAAATACGGAGAATCTGTTATAAATTCCTATAAAGAAATCTCCGGCGCGCTTGCTCTGGGCTTAAAAACAGCAGGAATTAATGCGGATTTTCCTAAAGATAAAAAAGCTTCTGCAAGCTTTGAATACTGTATGTCTCTTTCTACAGGTGCTGATTTGAGTTATAACGGCAGAAAAATAGCAGGTTCTGCTCAGTTTAGAAAGCAGGGCTATATTTTGCAGCACGGTTCTATTATGTTTAGCTATAATCCAGACTTGATTAAAAACATTTTTGGCGAAGAGCCGCAGGCTGATAAAATTACAACGTTAAACGAAATTGCTCCAAATCTTGGTCTGGAGCAATTATGTAAATTTTTAAAATCAGGTTTTGAAGAATACTTTAATGCAGACTTTTTGCCTTGCTCTTCAGCGGCTTTTGAAAAACCATGATATATTCGTGTTTAAATATATAAAAACCTCCGTAAAGTGCTCTGTATCTCCACAGATTTGCCTGTTTTCCTTTAGCTTTTTCATTGCCTTCTATATTTTTTACTATAACAGCCTTTGTAATAAATCCTGCACGATTCATTCTCTCCATACAGCCAAAACTTAAGGGATAATATTCGCCTTTAGCATATTTATCTCCGATAATAAGAGCTGCAAATCTGCCGTTTTCAAGCTGTTCATAACCGTTTCTTGCAACTTCTTCGAACAAATCATAGAATTCATCAGTTGTTGCACAGTTAGATAAATCTTCTTTTTTATCCGAAAACTTGATAATATCGTCATAAGGCGGGTGAAGCACTAAAAACTGTGCCTTATCAGCACCCATTACAGCAAGCCTATCCTGTATTTTTACACCGATATCAGAAGAAGCACTGTCTCCGCAGATAATGTTCACGTCAGTTACAAGGGTTTTAGGTTCAAATTTGTTGCTGACATAATCGACAAGTTCTTGTTTGAGCTCAACTCCGATACACCTTCTGCCCATATTAACGGCCTCTATACCTGATGTGCCGGAGCCGAAAAACATATCAAGTACAATATCGCCTTTTTTTGTAAATCTTTCATACAGCTGCTGTGCAATTTGAGGGATGTAATTGCCATGGTAATCATAAGAATGCCCGTTGCTTTTATCCCGGGACTGAAATTCCCATAATGTATCTGTCAAAACATGGGAATAGTCTTTCCAGTTATTTAAATCTATGTCATTATACGGCTTTGTAAGAGGCTTTTTGGGCACCTCTGCAACTCGCAAATCAGGCTTTTGCTGTATTTTTGTTTTCAAATTTGATTTTTTAACTGCCAAAATCATATCCCTCACTTTAGTATCCACAACCAAAGTATAAGGAATTGTGAAGAAATATGAATCATAATAATAGATGAAATTTAAAACTATACTGTCCTATGGAAAAATGAGGCAATTTCTTTTTCACTGAAAGAGTGCACGATAGGCCGTCCGTGCGGGCATGTATACGGCATTTTTGTCGTTTTCCATTTTTTTATAAGCTCTTCCATCTGCCATAAGTTAAGCTCGGTCCCAGCTTTAACAGCAGCTTTGCACGACATTGTAACAAGCATTTGTTCCTCGAGATTGTTTAAATCGCCGTGGAGATTCTCCAGTATATCAGCAAGAATATCTTTGACTTTTACATGTGATATTACCTGAGGAATTTTCTTAAATACAATTTCATTTTCAGAAACCTTTTGTATTTCATATCCAAAGCGTTTCAGCTTTTCGCTGTTGTCAACCAAAAGCTGGACATCTGCAGGTTCTAAGTTCAACACATCTGATATCAATAAGAGCTGAGACGGAATATTTTCTTTTTTTAAATTCTCTTGAAGCTGTTCAAATATATATCTTTCATCTGCAATATGCTGGTCTACTATTTTCAGCTCCGTGTCTTCTTCAAATATAATATATGTGTTTCTGTACTGTCCTATTATATTTATTGTTTCTTCAACCTGTACTGTTTTTTGTAAATCCAAATCAATTTGCTTCACTTCTAATTCAAATTGCCTTGAATTAGATTGTTTTATTTCATCAAATCTGTCATCAGATATGTAAACAGTGTCATCTTCATTTTTATCCTGTTCTATCCCATGAGTGTTTATTGTGTTGTAATTTCCGAAAGGAATAACCACATTATCGGTGGTATCAGGTTTTTGTATTTTAAAATTTGACAGGGCATCAATAATAGAGCCGTAAATAAAATTGAATATCTGGTTTGGATTTTTGTACCGAACTTCCTTTTTAGTCGGATGAACATTAACATCAACATCGCATGCCGGAATTTCAAGATTTATGCAAACAAAGGGGTATTTCCCTGCAGGAAGCATATTTTTGTATGCAGTATCAATGGCTTTTAGGATAACAGGACATTTTACGACTCTGTTGTTTACAAAAACGTAAATAGATTTTTTGGTAGAACGTGTAAAATCAGGTGTGGAACAGAATCCTGTTGCATGAAGTTTTGACAGTTCATCTTTTTTATTTATCTTTTTTAACTCACCTGCAATTGAATTTGAATAAATTTCTGTCAGTACACACAATAAATCTCCGCTTCCGGATGTTTTAACAGGAGTTTTGCCTTCATTTATAAGGGTAATCGAAACCTCCGGATGAGCTATTGCTATGCTTTGCAGTATTTCTGCAATATATGACAGTTCAACCTTTTCAGATTTTAAGAATTTTTGTCTGACAGGTGTATTATAAAAAAGGTCATTAACCTCCATTGTCGTACCTATAGCACATGCAGCAGGGGTGGATTTTACATTGGATTCTTCACATTCAACCTTTGTACCGGTTTCAAAATCTTTTGTTCTTGTAGTACAGATTACTTTTGCAATTGATATTATACTTGCAAGTGCTTCTCCTCTAAAACCCATTGTATGTATGTCAAAGAGGTCATCTGCATTTTCTATTTTGCTTGTAGCATGTTTTGAAAAAGCAAGCTCTATATCATCGGGATGAATGCCTGAACCGTTATCAGAAACTCTTATAGACAGACAATCTTTGCTTATTTCAACTTCAACACGTGTAGCACCTGCATCTATTGAATTTTCGACAAGTTCTTTTACAACGGAGGCAGGTCTTTCTATTACCTCTCCCGCTGCTATCTGGTTTATCAGTTGTCTTGATAACTGCTTAATTCTTTTCATTTCTCCGCCCTCAATATTTATTCTATAATAATTCCTCAGTATGTGCTATATTGTAGCCATGAATACCTTACAAAATGAAATAATTAATACAAGAAAAATCTATAAAGAACTGTTTCACAACGCTCAGCTTGCAATTGACAAGCAGCTTATGAATTTAAAAAAAGCCTCTCTTTGCAATCACTGTAAAGCTGATTGTGATATAGATTTTAATAAAATAACGCTGTTTCAAAAATTTCCTGACGGCTGCAGATACAAATTCTGGCAGGAAGCAGCTATAGATTGTCTTGAAAACAAAATTTCAAAAGATATCCTTGAAAAAATACAAAAAATCGAAGAAAGAAGAAAATGCTATAACTGCGGGTGCTGCTCTTCATGCTGTAAGCTGGCAAGCTCTGAATATTCATACGAAGAACTAAAAAAAAGAGCCGATAACGGTGACAGGTTTTCTAAAGAATTTGTAAGTGTTTTTGTTCCGTATACTTCTTTTGATGAACCTCAAAAACTTTATCCTGATTATGTAAAGCTTTTAAGAGAACATTTTAATGACAAAGATTTGTATTTTTATTACTGCCCGAAATTAGGCAAAGACGGATTGTGCACGAATTACGAAAACAGACCGTCCATATGCAGAGATTTTCCGAATAATCCGCTTGTTGCCCTGCCTTTAGACTGCTCTTTTAATGAGTGGAAACAGGAAGTCGAAATCACAGCACTTACATTGCATGCTCTGATTGATATTGTTGGTTTTTACAAAGATAAAATAAAAGCTGTTTTATAGCTGTTCATTTACCAAATCAGAACGCAAAATCTTTGCTGCTCCGAGATAGATGTGTTTTATTTCATCCTGTTTTTTATCGGTATTTATAACCATAAGGATTCTTAGACATTTCTTTAAACTCGGCTCAATATCCATTTCGTTCACACATAAAAGAGGAACATACTGAATTTTGAAATTTCTTCGTATAAACTTTGCCGGAAACGCACATTTTATATCTTTTGTAAGCGTAAAAATTATGTGCGAAATATCTTCTGTTTTAATATCATTTGCTTCTATTATTTTAGAATATAACTCAACTGCAGCTTTTTCCAGCAATTCTGCATTGTCTTCTTCTATCGTAATTGCGCCTCTGACGCCTCTTGAATACATATAATCTCCTTATTTAAACTTATCGCCGGCTTTTATCTTTGCTCCGTTTGTCCAGTTATAAGCCGGCATTTGAGCTTTTCCTTCAGGCTTTAGTTCCTGTATTAACAGTATACCTTTTTTTGCGGTTACTGCAATACCTTCTTTTGATATATTAATTATTTCACCGCTGTTTTCATTAATTGTAGCGTTATCCAGAACGGAAGTCTTTAAGATTTTAACAGTTTTATCGTCGATTGTTGTGGAAGCTACAGGCCATGTTGTCATGGAACGAACCTGATTGTGAATTTCCTGTGCAGACTTTGTCCAGTCAATCACTGCATCTTCTTTTTTAAACTTTTTAGCGATTGTAACCTTTGTCTCATCCTGTTTTTGCGGAGTCAGAATCTTATTATAAAGTTGTTTTATTGTAGGATACATTATAAAAGGAGCCTTGTCGCTTATTATGTTCATTAGCTCTTTATCTGTCATATCAGATGTTATTTTAATTTTTTCCTGCAAACAGATATCACCTGCATCCAGAGCAAGCACGGTGAGCATAGTTGTGATGCCTGTTTCTTGTTTACCGTCATATATTGCTCTTTGAATCGGATTTGCACCTCTGTATTCAGGAAGCAGCGAGGCATGCAGGTTTATTGTAGCAATTTGGGGAATATCCAAAATCTCCTGAGTGAGAAGCTGACCGAAAGCAAATGTTATAAAAAAGTCAGGATTTAATTCCCTTAATTTGGTTTTAACAGTCTCATCGTTTTTTAATGCTTCTGTTTGCAAAACTTCTATGCCGTGATTAAGTGCAAATTCTTTCACAGGCGGTGCAGTCAGCTTGTTGCCTCTGCCTGAGGGTCTGTCAGGCTGTGTGACTATCGCCTGTATATTTATATCATTAAAATTTAAAAGCTTTTGCAAACAGTTAACGGCAATTTCCGGTGTCGCCATATAAACAATATTAATCAACTTTTTCTTCTCCGTCATTTTTCTCCTCTGTTAAACCTGGCACAATCGTTTCTCCGGGGTTAACAGGGATTGACTCCAATGCTTTTTCAAGCTCCGGCTCTTCTAAAATTTTATCAGCTTCAACCGGCTCAAGGCCTTTTTCTGTCAGGATTCTGTCGGCTTCAAATCTGTTTCTGCAATGGTCGATAAATAATATTCCATCCAGATGGTCAAATTCATGCTGGATTGCTCTTGCCAGCAGGCTGCCGTTTTTGCCTTCCAGAATAAACGGTTTGCCGTGTATATTTAATGCTTTAACCGTTACATCAGAATATCTTTTTACATCAGTATATGCTTCCGGAAAACTCAGACAGCCTTCATAGCTGCTGCAAGCGCCTGATTTTTTAATAATTTTTGGATTGATAAATACAATCGGGTTAAGAGGCTGGTTGCCGGTAGATACATCAATAACAAATACCCTCAAATTTTCTCCAATCTGAGGTGCGGCAAGCCCCACACCATTTTGGGCATACATTGTATCTAAAAGGTCATGGACAAGTGTCTGGATTTTTTTAGAGATTTTAGATACTTCTTTTGATGGTCTGCGAAGAGTTGCATCACCGTATTTTACAACTTTTTTTATGGACATTTTATTTTTACCTTTACTTAAAATTCTTCTCTAAAATAATAACACTAAGGTCTGTCTGCGTCTAATTCCTGTCTTATTTGCTCGACGGTTACATATTGAACGGGCGAATTTTCATCTTTTTGCAGATAAACATCTTTTATACCGGCCTGAACAATGAAACGTTTACATAATATACAGATAAAATTATGACCGTAAATATACATGGTTGCATCTTTACATCTATCCTGACCTGCCTGAATAATTGCATTTTGCTCAGCGTGGATACTTCTGCAGGTTTCATATCTTGTACCGGAAGGGATATTATTTTCTATTCTGTAGCATTTGCCAATTTCGTAGCATGAAGTCACTTTTGAAGGTGTTCCATTATAGCCTGTTGCTTTTATTTTTTTGTCTTCACCTACTATAACAGCGCCTACCTTGGCTCTAAAGCAGTTTGAACGGGAGGCGCAAGTTTTGGCTATTTCCAAAAAGTATTCATTCCACGGTTTTATCATTATTTTATCCTCTTTATTGTATTTGCTGAGATTGTAAAGCTCTTAATAATTCCTGAATCTGTGCATTCAGCTCTTCTTCATTGACATTGTTGTCATAGTGATTTGTTGAGTTATGCCGGCGGCTGCGTCTGCTTCGTGAGGAATTTTTGTTTGAATTATCTTGTTTATTCATCTCCTGCTGAAGCATATTAGTAAGAATAGTAAGCGTTTGTTCCAATTTTTGCTGTCTTTGTGACATCGCATTAAAGTCATAGTCATTGCCCTGAGAAAAAGATGTAGAGCCATCTTCGGCAATCCATCCTATAACTTTTCCTTTTCTGTTTTTAAAGTACATTTTGTTTACAACAACTATTCCATGCTGATTTACATCTGTTTCTTCCCCCAGAATAATATCTTTATGGCCTGTCGGGCGAATTCCTGTACGTATTTGAGAATCGGGCATCCATAAAACTTTTGTCGGATTATCCCGTTTCTTCTTTGTAAGTACAGGTACACTTACAATGGTAATTATGCAGACTATTAACAGAGTAATGAGTGCTTCTGCAAGCGAAAACGCCTTGTTTTGGTTCATAAATAGTTCCCTTAATTCCTGCTTATATATTCATTTTATTTGCATTTAAGGTGAAAGTAAAGAATTTTATCTTAGAATTACAGGAAAAAAACCAACAAAAAGATGAAAAAATCCAGTAAAAAAGTACTTGCCAATATTCAAAAATTTTATATAATAAGAATTGTACATTTTAAGAAAAGGGGTTTAAATACTATGAACAAAGAAGAATTAGTACAAGAAGTATCAAAAAAATCTAAAGTTACTCAAAAAGAAACAGCTGAAATCATCAATGCTTTGATGGAAACTATTGAAAAAACAGTTGCTAAAGGTAAAAAAGTTACTTTAGTAGGTTTTGGTACATTTGAAGCTAGAAAAAGAGCTGCTAGAACAGGCCGTAACCCTCAAACTGGTAAAGAAATCAAAATCGCTGCAAAAACAGTTCCTGCTTTCTCTGCTGGTAAAAAATTCAAAGAAGCTGTTAACGGCAAAGTAGCTGCTAAAAAATAGTTTATAAGTTTTTATAAAAATCCGCTTAAATGTTAGTTTAAGCGGATTTTTTGTTCAATAGGACAAATAAAAATAAAAACCCCTCCCTTTTATATAAGGAAGGAGTTTTTTTATACAATTAAAATTTTTAACCGAAATATCTTTTTAACAAGCCCTGGAATGCCTGACCGTGACGGGCTTCGTCTTTGCACATTTCGTGTACTGTGTCATGGATAGCATCCAGATTGAGTTCTTTTGCTCTTGATGCAATAGCTTTTTTAGCTGCACAAGCGCCTGATTCAGCTTCTACACGCATTTCAAGATTTTTCTTAGTAGAGTTTGTTACTACTTCACCGAGTAATTCTGCAAATTTTGCAGCGTGTTCTGCTTCTTCCCATGCTATTCTTTTATAAGCTTCTGCAACTTCCGGATAACCTTCTCTGTCAGCCTGTCTGCTCATTGCAAGGTACATTCCGACTTCTGTGCATTCGCCTAAGAAGTGATCTTTTAAGCCTTGTTTTACTTCTGCATCAACATCTGCGCCTACGCCGATTCTGTGTTCGTCAGCCCAGCCGATAGTGCCTGCGCCTTCTTCAACTTTATTGAATTTATCGGCACCAACACCGCACATAGGACATTTTTCAGGAGCTTTATCTCCTTCATATACATAACCGCAAACTGAGCATACAAATTTTGCCATAATTTACCTCTTTCATATTTACCATAATTCTACCGGAATCATTCTTATTAAGAATCATTCCTAATAAGATTATTATACACATATGCATTATAAATTGCAAGGTTTTTATAAAAAGAAGTTATTTATTTTCTAAAATCCCGTATACTACACGCTTTATACCTGATAAATCCGTCAGGTAATTTATATCTTTATAGCCGTTATTTTTCATAATTTCCATGACATCTTCTGCCTGGTTTATACCTACTTCATAAATTAAAGAAGCATTTTGTGTCATATATTTGTGCGCTACAGATGTTATTTTTATGTAAAACTCCAAGCCTTTTTCATCTTGTGTAAACAGTGCTGCAGCCGGTTCATGGTCTTTTACCTCAATTTGCAGACCTTCACTGTCCTGCGGGGGGATGTAAGGGGGATTTGAAACAATCATATCAAATTTTTCATCTTCTCTTATTTTGGAAAATAAATCTGATTTTCTAAATATGGCTTTGTTCATTAAATCCATATGCATGGCGTTATTCAGACATATTTTCAGCGCTTCATTTGATATATCCACACCCAGCACCTGTGCATTTGTTTTCTTTGCAATCATACAGGCGATACAGCCTGAGCCTGTGCCTATATCAAGTATTTGCTTATAATCATTGTCTTTTACGAGTTCAACAGCCTTTCTGACAAGCAGTTCTGTTTCGGGTCTTGGAATCAGAGTATCTTTTGTAACTTCAAACTTATGCCCCATAAAATAGGCGCATCCAAGTATCTGTGCAATCGGTGCTCTTGTTAACAGACGCTGATTAACGGCAGATTCCAGTTTTTCAATATCTTTTGGAGAAGGCATAATGCCTATAATAAGGTCTTTTGTTGTTAAACCGCAAAGTATTTCTATAGCAAAATCCAATTCTGCAGTTGCTTCTTCAAAACTAAAGCCATTGTCAGTATATTTCTTTATCAAATCTGATTTTTTTAGCTGTTTCTTGTTCATTATCTATTATTTCTGAAATTTTATTTTTTAAATCTAATTTTGAAAGCGAGCTTGTATCATCCATATCTAAATTATATTTTTTACACAGTTTTTCGTAATAGTAAAGCTGTTTTTTTGTAGGCGGCTGTTTTGACATTTTGAATTCGGAAGCTTTTTTTCTTTGCTCTTTTGCAATCTGTTTTTGCTTTTCAAGAAAAGGTTTCTGTTTTTCTTTTATCTCGAGCTGTTTTTTATTCTCGTTTATTAATATTTTTAACTCTTTTATAAAGCTGTCTTTTTCAAACTCATTTATAATCCATTCAAAATGAGGATTGTTCTGTGCATAGTAGTATTGTTCATCTTCTATAAATAGCTCTAGTATGTCATCACAGCTTTTATCGCAGTGCTTTTTAACAAAACTTTTTATAAAACCGAAAAGCGAAGACTTCTGGTTTTTTGTGAGTTCTAAAAAAAGTGTATTTTTTAAATAATACATACAATCTCAATTATCTCAAAAGGTCATTTATATCAAACTTTTTGGAGATGTTGTCATTTTTAAACTGTGCAAGTTTTTTAAAAATAGGATTTGTTGATTTTTTAAAATCTTTTGCCGTTTGGTTTTCAGCACCATCTGATGCTGTATTTTGAGTTTTTTCTTTTATTTTTGTTATATCTGTAATTTTCTCCATAATATTATTTTAACTCTGTTTTTTGTCTTTTGCTATATATAAATAAACAATTATTTTTTTTATAAATTGCTATAAAATTGCAGATATTATTTAAACAAAATTAATAGAAAAACTCATTATTTAACATCTTTACAAAGCTGTATAATACCTGCTAAAATACTAAAAATTGTAAACAAACTTAATCTTCAATTCAGATTCTGGCAATTTTTTCCGATTAGGGTTTTTGTAGCATTATATCAGGAAGGTCATGCTTTGAATTTTAATCGTTTTAACAATTTTAAAAAGCTCTCTGAAAGTTCGTCTTCGCAAAACAGTGATGACGATAAACAATCCATTGGTTCTAAACATTCCAGCCCTATAATTCCAAGCGGACTTATTTCCAAAATAAACTCTATAAATAACAGAGCCACATCTAACAGAATGTATGCCGGCTACAACAATAAAGTCTGGCGTAATACGGAAAGCATTGACTACCACGAATTGATTAGGGTTTTGAACGAGGTTACCGAAGGCAAAGAAACACAAAGCGAACTTTTTTATTCACTGCATAATATTTTTACAAATAAACTTAATGCTTCATTTTCTGCATTAGGTTTATATAATGAACAGTCAAAATGCATAAATTTCAAAATTGTTGATAAAATAGGTTCGACTTTTTCATCAAGAATTCTTATTAACGGTTCGGACACACCTGTAGAAAAGGCCTTTCTATCAAAAACCATACAATATTCCCAAAATAGCAATTTTTTGAATGTACATTACCTTAACGATTCGCCGGTTGTCATTATTCCTTTGTGTGCACAAAAAGACTGTATAGGTGTAATGATAATAGGGGATAGTAATTATGAATCCTCAAGTGAAGTTTATCAGTTAATGTCAAGGTATTTGGCTTTATTTATACAAAATAAAGACTTATCCGCAAAAGTTTTGATGAATACGGATACTGATGCATTGACGGGACTGAATAATCACAGAAAATTTCAGGAAATTCTTGCGGGAGAAATTGATAAAGCAAAAAGAACAAATACTCAGACTTCTATTGTTATCTTTGATATAAATAATATTTCCCAAATTAATAAAGATTTTGGAGCTGCTAAAGGTGATGAAATTATAAAACTTGTGGCAGACAAAATTAAACAGGGTATAAGAAACAATGATTCTGCTGCAAGATACGGCGGCGATGAAATTGCTATTATTCTGCCTGAAACTAATTCTTCTGAAGCAAAATATCTTGCAGAGTATTTGACTTATTCATTGTCCTGTTGTCTTGTTGACGATGTCGGCCCTGTTAAAGCTTCGGTTGGTATTACCACATACCCAAATTCAACACAGGATTTAGAAAAACTGCTTATACTGGCAGAACAGGCAATGTATATTTCTAAAAGCAAGGGATATAAAAATGGTATGTCAACAATTGTCTGCTCTGAAGATTTTGATTTTTGGGATGATACAGCTCTCAGCTCTTTTGCTTCGGTTATAGCAAAAAGACATGCCTCAATCGGTATTAACTTTGATGAAGAACTGGTAAATAAATTCCATTCAGAAGAAATTATAAACCAGGGTCATTTGATTGAAGTTGTTACTTCACTTGCAAGCGCTATTGATGCAAAAGATGAATACACAAAAGGTCACTCAACATCTGTATCCAGATACTCAGAAGCTCTTGCAAGAGCTTTGAATCTTCCTGAAAAAGACGTAGAAAGAATAAAACTTGGTGCATTATTGCATGACATAGGCAAGATTGGAATTCCGGAATCAGTACTACGAAAACCGTCAAAATTGACAGATGACGAGTGGGAAATAATGAAACAACACCCTACAATCGGTGCAGAGAAGGTTCTTTTGCCGAATGAATCATTGCATGATTTGATTCCAATTGTAAAATATCACCATGAGCACTGGGACGGTTCAGGATATCCTGAAAAGCTCAAGGGCGAAGATATTCCGCTCGCAGCCAGAATAGTTGCTGTTGCTGATGCATATCATGCATTGATATCTGACAGACCGTACCGTAAAGGTATGTCCAATGAAAAAGCCTGTGAAATATTAAAAATAGGTGCAGGTATTCAATGGGATAAAAATCTTGTAAGAGAATTTATTAATATTTCAGAATCTCTGTATACCAAAATATAAGGAAAAGACCCTTTAAAAGGGCCTTAAAGTTTAAATAAGAAGAGAGAGCTTTCATATTATATAAAGTATTTCTCTTCTTTATAATTGCGTTTTTTTACAAAAATTCATATTATATACTGACTCCGATTAAAACTTGGATTCCCTTCTCTCTACACTGGTAAGATTCCGAAAAGGGTATTTTTTTATTACTATTACACTGAATTTATTTCATGGTCTTAACAGCTATGAGTTTAACGACAAGTTTGTAAGATACTGAAACAGTTCAGCATGGCAAAACAGATATATAATCATTACGCTTCAAGTCAATTAATGTCAGCAATGAATGTATTAGATTCATACAATTAGTATTTAATTCAAATTAATAAATGGACACACTAAAAAATTAAAAAGCCCGAAACTTAGTTGTTTCAAAACTTATGTATTGGTGGGCGTTGAGAAGAGAACTCCGTCGGGAGTGAGATGCCTCTCAACAAAAAAAGACTACATAAAGTAGTCTTTCTATAATGGTGGAGGTTAGGAGATTCGAACTCCTGACCCCCTGCGTGCAAAGCAGGTGCTCTACCAGCTGAGCTAAACCCCCACGAGTTCTTAATATATCTGCACCTGCGACGGTGCATAATTTTCAAAATCTGTAAAGAGTTGATTTTAAAATCTTTATCCTTACTAAATTTAAACGCCGTTTCTAACGACAAGAATTATATTAACACAGACAAAATAAATTTCAAATACTTTTTTATAGGGACTTATATAACAAATCCTTCAAACATTAAAAAAGTCAGTCATTTTAAGGGTTTTAACCCAAAGTATCTTTTTTATTTAAATACTTGCTTGAGGTAAGAATTTTGTTTTAATTTGACATTTAGTCAAGTCTAAATAACAACACTGCTGAATAAAAGCAACAAATGTTGCTTTTATGAGAGAGCTAAGTCAGAAACGTAGTTTCTGTATGCAGTATAAAATACCTCAAGCTGTACACATCAAGATGCCCTCGGGTACAAGCGAGGCCGCCTATGACAAATAAAAATCTGACTTGTTGTCAATAAAAAAAACACCATGTATAATCATAATATTAATTAGTATGGAGTTCTTATGAAAAAGACATTTTATTTTGCATTATTTCTCTCAATCTTATTTATAACTTCTCCCGCTTATGCGGCAAAATCAGTAAAAGTATCTGCTTTGAGCGAATTTAATTCTCTTCGCCCTGTAAAAACAATGCAGGTTATAACACTGGAAAGAGCAGAGTTTAAAAACGGACTGGTTTTTGAAAACGGCACCGTCTTAACAGGTAATATCATAGACGTAAAACAGCCTAAAAGAGCAAAACGCAACGCCTCTTTCAAATTTCAGCCAACCCAATATACCTATAACGGAAGAACAGAAAAAATAGAGGATCCGGAATTTATTGCAAAATACGCAGAATACAAAGAGCTAAATAAGGCACAGCTTGCTACATCAGCCGCAACTACAGCCGGCGGCATGATTTTTCATATTCCCCTATTATCAGAAGGTGTCTCTTTCATAAAAGGTCTATGGAAGAACCCTGAAAATAACAGGCTAAAATCAGGTGCATTGCAGGTTTATAAAGATTCTCCGCTCTCTTATATTGAAGAGGGCAAGGATGTTTACATCACTAAAGATACAATGTTTGTACTTAAGTTTAAATCTTCAAAAGAAGAAGATCTTGATGCTGAAGAAAGCCAAGAGGAATCAGACTCTGTAAAAAATACTGAAGACACGGACAGCTCCGAAAAAGCAGAAAATTCACAATCTGAAGAAAAGATAGTTCCTGTTAGCAGTCAAACCGCTGCAGCAGATAATAAGCCTAAAACTATTCCTATAGAAGATCCTGAAGAAGTACTAAGAGAGGTTGAACAAAACTCTGCAAAAGACCAGTTTTAAACAACTGTTCTATACTGCAAGAGAAAATATCTTGTAAATCTCTTCATCAGAGAGTTCTGTAATGATTTTTTCTCCTTCAAATACTGCAACATTTGCAAGGTCTTTCTTGTTGTTAATCATTTCATCAATTTTTTCTTCAAATGTACCAAGCGTGATAAATCTGTGAACCATAACATTTTTATCCTGTCCGATTCTATATGTTCGGTCAGTTGCCTGATCCTCTACAGCAGGATTCCACCACAGGTCATAATGTATAACGTTAGTTGCGGCTGTAAGGTTTAACCCGGTTCCTCCGGCTTTTAAAGACAGAATCATCACGTTAGAATCCTTATTTTCCTGAAAATCTTTTATCAAATCTTCTCTTTGTGTTCTGTTCAAAGACCCATGGAAAAACAGCGGATTTATACCCAGTTCGTCATTAAGTATAGTACTTAAGATTGTACCCATTTCTTTGTACTGAGTAAAAATAAGGGTCTTTTCATTATTTTCCAGGATTTGATTTGTAATAGAAACAAGCTGCTGCGCTTTTCCTGATACATCCTTTGAAATGTCACCTGTTTTTAGATACTGATAAGGATGGTTGCAGATTTGTTTTAGCGCTGTAATCAGCTTGAATATCATACCGCGTCTGTTTATTCCGTTAAGTTTTGCAATATCTGACATCAAATTGTCAAGAACACTTTGATACAAAGCAGCCTGCGTCTTTGTAAGATAGCAGTATTCATTGAGTACAACTTTTTCCGGCAAATCTGAGATAATTGATTTGTCTGTTTTTAATCTTCTTAAAATAAACGGAGATATTGCAAGTCTCAATTTTTCTGCACGATTTGTTTGTTTAAATTTTTCTATAGGTATTGCATAACTTTTCTGGAAATCTCTTATAGAGCCTAAGTAGCCTCTGTTTATAAAGTCAAATATACTCCACAATTCAGTCAGCTTATTTTCTACAGGTGTACCTGTCATAGCTATCTTTACATCTGACTTAATCTGCTTAACAGCCTGTGTCTGAGAAGTATCCGGATTTTTTATATTCTGAGCTTCATCTATAATAAGCATCGCCCATTTCTGCTTTTTAACCTGCTCAATATCTATTCTCAAAATTGCATAAGTTGTTATAACAACATCTGCTTTGGTGTCAAGCTGTCTGTCTATACCATGATAAATTGAAGTTTTTAATGAAGGTGCAAAATTCTTTATTTCCTTTACCCAGTTACCTAAAAGTGTTGTAGGACAAACAACGAGTGCCGGATTTTTCAGCTCACCTGATTCTTTTTGGTTGAGTATAAAACTTATAACCTGTATTGTTTTTCCGAGCCCCATGTCATCAGCCATACAACAGCCAAAACCCTTTTTGATATTTGTATGAAGCCACTTAAAACCGCGTTCCTGATATGGTCTTAGCACTCCTTTCAAAGATTCAGGCGGAGGCACATCTTCTGTCTTTGTCAGGTCTTTTAAAATGTTTGCAAATGCTTCATCATAATCAAAATCATAATCATCCATCTGTGAAGACAACGCTGCATGAAGAATTTCCATTTTGTTTTTTTCATCTATTTTTGGATGTTTTACTTTTTCAATCAGTTTTGCATTTTCTTCTCTGTCAATAAGAACATAATGGTCTTTATATTTGATTAAGCCCTGCGCATTCTTGGTCAGTTCTTCATATTCTTCTACAGATATCTTGTCATCGCCTATTGCTATTGTGTAGGAAAACTCAAATAAATCATTCAAGGCAGCATTAGATGAGCCATTTGAGGTAATTATGTCTCTTAATTCAGACATTCTTGTCGCTTTGACCCTAGCATTTATAGAGGCTCTTGGGGTGACAATATTATCTATACCTTCCGGTAAGATTACATCAATTGAAGCTTTTTGAAGATAATAAGAAATCTGCGCAATTATCCTGTAGACTTCGTTT
Source organism: Candidatus Gastranaerophilales bacterium (assembly GCA_944324245.1). Taxonomy (GTDB): domain Bacteria; phylum Cyanobacteriota; class Vampirovibrionia; order Gastranaerophilales; family Gastranaerophilaceae; genus Limenecus. The sequence goes on from CALUVO010000048.1 coordinate 20,934, forward strand.
AAATCCATATTCAGTTCAAACTGGTGTTCTTCGCTAAAGAAGTCTTCAAGCTCAGGATAATATCTTGCTACATAATTAAGCTGTTTTTCAATAAGGTCAACTATTTCCTGATTGGTATAATTTTCAAAATGCACAGTCTCTGCATATATATCTTCAATCCTGTATTTTTCTGATGTATGAATATTTTTAACATTAATTTTTAACTGATATTCTTCATCCGTAAGTTTTAAGATTTCAAACTCTGGAAGTATATTATATTTTCCTATATATATTTCATCCAGCCATTCAGATATTGCAAGAGCAAGGTCATGGCCTCTGAAAAACCTTTTATTTGAGGCATCTTTAATAAAATATACTGCTGACTTTGCATCTTTAAATTTTGTGGCTTTAATGTGTAAAAATTTAAAAATTATATAATTTAAAAAGCTTTCAATAAGTTTATTTATGTCATACTTTTCACTGTTTGTAATAAAATCAGCAGGAATTTCGGATTTTAAATTATTAAGAGCAAATGTCACATCTTTGCTTTTTTTGTATATTTCATACCGGACTCTAAAGAGATTTTCCGTCTGTGTAACAACCGGAATAAAATGCAGTTTTTCAACAATCTTCATAATCGTATAAGTAAATTTATTCAGATAGTTGAAAGAATCGGTACCATCTTCAAAATTTAAAATTTCATTGAAACTTGTAAAATACTCAAACACTATATCCTGTTTCAGCACATAACCTATCATATCCTGCTTCTGACCGTTTGTTTCTATTTCTTTTATTTCCGAACGAAATCGGTACAAAGAGCCTTTTGATTTTGCATAAAAATCAAAGTTGTTAGTCGGAGTAACAAAAAAATCACCGTTATCCAGAAGATAAAAGCTGGTATTTCGTAAGGGCGTATTTTTCCCGACAAATGCATCTTCAAACTCATCTTCAAAAATTTGATATATGGTACTCAATTGAAGCCGGAAATCTTTATTTTCCATTCCAACAGGATTTTCTGTAAGATTTAAAAAGAGTTCGTCAATATTATTCTTTTTTATATTTAAGCTCATATATACAACTTTCCGAATTATTCCATGTTCAGCCATGTCAAAAATATAATAATAGTTATTTTAAACTGTCTGTAAGACAGGTTTTTATTATATAATCACCACACCTGATTATATCTAAGGAGCAAAATTTCTACTCGGTAATATAATCTAACAGTTAATTATATCACGCAGATAAAAAATATGCGATAAGTTATGAAATGGTGATTTTATCTAATCCACCTCCGGATAAACTGCTAAATTACGCTGTTATATATAAGTTTTGAAGTATAGTTATCAATGTGTTTTAGAAAATTGATGCATTCTTTGATTTTTTCTTTATTTATCTCATGGTCATCACCATCAAGTTCAAAATATGTAATATTAAGCTTTTGAGAACTTGTATACAGTTTTCTTGCCAGTTCTGCAGGAATAGACTGGTCTTTTTTGTTATGAAGTATCAGAACCGGTTTGTTTATATTTGCAAGTGCCTTTATGTTGTTAAATTTATTCTTTAACGGGAACATACCATACGGCATGTGTTTTAATACCTGTTTTATAACAAATGGCATTTTTACTTTTTTAGCAATGTTTTTTGCCATATCAACCGCATGTGAAAACGGATTTAAAAGAATCAAAAACGCAATATTGTTTTTTGCTGCGAACTCTGCAGCAACACCTGTTCCCATAGAGTGTCCAATAACTCCGATATGGTCAGAATGTATCCCTTTTTGTTTTAAATAGTTATAAGCTGCTTCTATATCAAGTTGAGCGCCCGTACGTGAGAATTTGCCGCTGCTTTGGCCTCTGCCTCTGTAATCAAAGATAAGCACTCCCCAGCCGTTTTTATAAAAATCCTTATATGCTTTTTGCAAAAGCTGATTGCTCTTTTCGCTGCTTATACCCTGACAAATAATGACATATTTACTTGTTGAATCAGGGTTTATATCCCACGCATCAACACAAATATTGTCTTCTGTCTGTAATTTTAGAAATTTTATCTTATCTTTTAGCTCTTCTATAACAGGTGTAGAAGAGCTTTTGCTATGCCTAGAATGTGCATTATAAAAAAGTGTTTCAAACTTTTTTATGGTCTTAAAGCTCTGCATTATGCCGGTTTTATTTATTTCTTTATCATACCAGTCTATTTTATTTAAATTATCAATACATTTTTCAACCGTAAGCATTCAATATCCCTCCGAATTTATAACAATTACAGGTTTGATTCCTGACATTTTGACAACAATCTAGCCCATGTTTTAATTTTTTTGTATATTTATAAAATTTTTCTGTATAAAACCGCTAGTTTAAAGTAATACAGCTATATGTTCAGATTGCTTGTATTTTGGTAAAAAATACTCTTTAGGGCTTGACGATATTGTTTTAAAATTAGATAATAAGTTGTGGTTTTCTGTAATAGAAAATGAGAATAGTTATTAGGAGAAGTTTATGAAAAATTTTAAAATCTTATTAGCTTCTACTCTGGTTGTATTAGTTTCAGCTTCTTGTGCATTTGCAAAAGACTGTACAAAAGACTGTGCTAAAGACAAACCAACTCACAAAATGGAAGCTTACGCACATCCGACAATGTTTGGTTCTCAGGCTCAACAGTTGAACACTGCCAAAGAAACTTATATTGTTGGCGGAAAAGTTTACAAAAAGAAAAATCATCTGGGTGTAGTCAACAAAGATCAGGTTATTGTAAGTTCAAGAGTTGATGCATTGATGAATCTTCTTGAAAAGAAACAAAAATCAGCAAACTTCAATTGCAAAATGCCTGTTCTGCGTTCAGAACTTGCCGTTATTCTTGCTGAAGAATTCGGTTTGAATAACAAATCCGTATCAAATAAGTATAAAGATATCCCTTCTGATTACTGGGCAAAAGATTGGATTTACGGTGCATTAAACAGCGGTGTTATGATTGGTTATCCTGATAATAAATTCAGACCTGACCAGCCTGTGACAAAAGCAGAAGTTTTTGCTACAGTAGCACAGCTTATTTCTGTACCTACTGACAGAAGCCTTGTTGTTCCGGAATTTAACGGTAAGGAAATGCAGAATATTCCTAAATGGGCAATTGCTCCTACAAAAGAAGTTGTTGCTTCAGATTTGTTAAAAGATGTTCCGAATCCTGATAAAGTAAATTCTGAAGAATATCTTTCCAAAGAACAGGTTGCTTATTTAATCTGCTCATTAAAACAAAACTGGACAGGTTCAAATTCTATAGCTAAAGACCAGAATGCGCCTGATGCTATCAAAAACTATGCTCCTGTTGTAATGAATGTAAAAATTCTCGATAGATTGTCAGCAAGACATTCTAATGCAGGCGACAGATTTACTGCAGAAACAACTTCTGATGTTACAATTAACGGACAGTGCTTTAAAGCAGGCTCAAAAGTACGAGGCGAAGTTGTTCAGGTTGTAAGACCGGGAATTAAAAACCCAGGATACATCAAAGTTAAATTCGTTAAAATACAAGACGGTGATCTTTGCGCAGAGTTCCCGAAAGATCTCTCACAGGCACAGGTTGATACTTTGAAAAATCCGAACATCTTAGCAAGATTGCTTGGCTTCCCATTCAGCGGTGCTGGCAGAGTAGTAGGCATTGTAGGCAGAACTGCAGGCTCCGGTGTTGATGTTGCCGGCAACAGCTTAGAAGAATTCGGTGATGAATTGTCTACAGCATTTGTTGATACATTGACATTACATCCGGGTTCAGGTGCAATCAACTTAGGAAAATCCGTAGCAACTCTGGGTATCGGTGTGTATGATATCTGTAAGCTGCTTGTAAGCGGTACATTCGGTATACTTTATGAAGTAACTGATGAAGTCAGATACTTGATTATTCCTAAATATTCAAATGAATCAAGTTTAAATCCGAATGAAGAATTAAAGATTGTTTTCTAAGCATCCATACGGATAAGAAAAAGGAGAACAGTTATCTGCTCTCCTTTTTTGTTTGTATTCATATCAATTGCCGACACTGTAATATGCACTATATATCAGACTTCTCAGAGATAAGTTAACAATATCTTAACAGTTATTGACTTAGAGTTTTGTAAAAAAGATAATTAGTCTAGTTTAAATATTAATAACGAAAGACTATTTTTATGATAAAACGATTCTTTTCCCTTTTATTATCCGTTTTAATGATTACAAGCTATACGGCGCCATACGCTTTTGCACAAAACCAAACTCAGCAAAAAACACAAACAGCCAATTATGAAAACCTTGTGCCTAAAAAGCTGGAGCTGTCAATGAAGGATTCTATTGCACACATATACGGCAAAGAAAATGTTGATGCAATATACAGCAATATTGAGTTAATGATTAAGCAGGCAAAGTTTGAAAGACGTCCTGACCTTTATGAAGATGATTTAAAAAGGGATTCTGACTGGTATAAAGATGAAGTCGTTTATATGTTTTATCCCGAACAGTTCGGCGTGGATGAATCAGGGAAACCCGCAACTTTTAAAACCCTGATAGGTATGCTTGATTATCTTAAAGATTTAGGAGTCACAACTATATATATTCTTCCTTTTGCGGATTCTCCAATGAATGATTCCGGATTTGATGTAAGAAATCCACAAAACATCAGACAGGACTTAGGCGGAATGGAGGAGTTTTCTCAATTCATGGCCGCAGCTAGAGAAAAAGGTTTCAAAATAAAAGCCGACCTTATATTGAATCACTTTTCCGACCAGCATGAATGGTTTCAGCAGGCACTTAAGGGAGATTTGGATAAACTTAATTATTTCGTCGTGAGAGAAGAAATGCCCGAATACCGCCAGTACAAAGACGAAAAGCTTGGTTACATGGTGGAATATAAGGAAAAAGATGGAACACTTTCCAAAAGACGTCTTATTTTTCCTGAAATTACCGACAATCATTACAGAAAAGTAACTATAAAAGGCAAAGATTATTACTTATATCATACATTCTATCCTTTTCAGCTTGATGTAAACTGGGAAAATCCGAAAGTATTGTATTATATGCTGGATACAATTACTTTCTGGGCAAATATGGGTATTGATATATTCAGAATGGACGCTATACCTTATTTAAGTAAAGACCCGGGTACAAGTGCGGAAAATCAGCCAAAAACTCACTATATCATAAAGCTTTTAAGCGCATACCTGCAGACTATAGCACCACGCTCTGTTATACAGGCAGAAGCCTGCCAGCAGCCAAAAAATATTCTGCCTTATTTCGGCACTGACAGAAAAATAGAACACAATATAAAAAATAATATAAAGGAAATTAAACGTACAGACGAAGTACAAATATGTTATCATTTTCCGTACATGCCTGCTATCTGGGCATCACTTGTGACTGCGGACAATTCATATTTCTGGAAAGCTTACAAAAATACTCCGCAGATACCTGAATCAGCAGCGTGGGCAATGTTTTTAAGAGTTCATGATGAACTTACTCTCGAAATGGTTAATGAAAAAACGAGAGAACTGCTCTTTGACGGACTTGCACCCAAAGGCGCAGCCTTTAGAAAAGGATACGGTGTAAGCGGAAGACTGGCAAGTTTTCTTGATAAAGACCCTGACAGAATAGGAATGGCATTTTCCATACTTCTGTCTTTACCGGGTGTTCCTATCATATATTACGGTGATGAAATAGGCATGCCTAATAACTACGCTAATGCAAAACAAACTGCAAAACAAAGAGAAGCAAAACAAAAAGCTGATAAAAAGAATAAAGCAAAACTCTTAAGCTACTTTGACAGCAGAGACATAAACAGAGGACCTATAAAGCAAAAGGTTTTCTATGATGCTATGAAAAATACAAACTCATACAATCATAAGGTATATGCACGGGTTCAAAAATTAATAAAAATAAGAAAACAATATCCCGTAATGACCAGAGGTACTTTTACGGAAATAAAAACAGAATCACCGGAAGTTTTTGCTTATGTAAGAGAATATAACGGTGAGAGAATTGTTGTTATAAACAATCTTTCTCCTGACAGAGAAAGAGCTACTGTTGTTTTTATTAATGACAATTTCGGTAAGAAATCAAAGGATGTATACCTGAAAGATTTATTAACAGATAAAATGGTCAGAGCAAAAGCTCAGAACAAAAAGCTCACTGTAAGACTTAATCCGTATGATGCAATGTGGTTAAAGTTATAATGAAAGATGCATCGGCTTAAAGGTAAAAAGCAGCGATTTTGATACAAGAATAAAGTATTTAAAAATCTTACCTTTTGTAAAAATTATTTTAAATCTGCACGTTATTTAGTAAGCCCTACTTTTTTCAGTATAGATGCTGTGCTTTCTCCGTTCTGATAGGCTCGTAACAGGGCTTCCATATCTTTAAATGTCACTATTGTGTGTTCTTTATCAAGAACTCCTCCAAGATCGATAATAGTGTTACCTATGCAATTACCTCCATGACAATCGCCATGATATAATCCTTTTGAATCAAGCCATTTTAAAAGAGTCAATCCATTATCAGGAAGAACTTTGCCTGCTTCAATAAATTCTGTCATCTGCCAGGCTCCATTATTGGTAATATAACCTTCAGGCAATGTTACATATCTGCCAATAGGATTTGCCATATATAATTTCGGGATATCAACAACTCCGGCTTTATTTGCTTCGTTAGAAATTGCTATTTCATCAAAAATGCCCTGACCTCTGCCTGTCAAATAAGGTTGTCTTGCAAACTTTATACAGACTTTTTCACCAGTTTTAGGATATGTAATCTTATAAACATCACCTAAACATCCGCCGCCAATATGCTTTGCAATGTATTCTTTATTCCCTATGACAAATTTATTAACTTTACGACAATCAAGCAGTGAAGCTAAATTATCTATTTTTTTGCATAATTCGTTTGTATCTATACCATCAAACATATCGGGAATTTTATTGATTATAAATGCATTACCTTTTTGTTTTGCAGTATTATTAGCAAGAATAATATAGCGAAAACCTAAATCATATACATTTTCTTTATCATAAAAATCTTTTATTAGATTTAAATTTGATGAATCAAAAGTTTTATTTTCAAGTTCTTTTAAAAGTTTTAATACAGCTGGGTTCTCCTTTAACTGTTTGAGCATATATTCATAATTAGCATAGTTACCCGAGGTAATATCGTATCTTGCTTTTAAAGGAACATCCCAGTCTATAAGATTCGTGTTTGATTCGTGAGTTATTTTTACATTTTCAGATATATTCTTGACATTTTCGGGTTCAATTGGTGTTGTTACTTTATTTTCTTTTTTAATGTTTTCTGAATTTATAGTTTGAGAATTTATTTTAGCTTCAGTGACTTTACTTTCATTCTTAAGATTTTTCAGTTTTAATATTTCTGATTCAGGATTAAACTGTTCTGCGTTTTTTAAGTCTTTATTAATCAAATTTTTAACACTAAAATGTCTCCTGTACCCTGAGATAGCTAATGCGGCAACTCCGGCTGCTATACTTGCGCCTATCATATATTTTGCCGAATTTGATTTTTGTTTATTGTTTTCAGATGTTTCTGGATTATCTTTTAAAACTCTTTTAAAAGATTTGTTTTTATCGGAAACTTGTGTGTTATAGCGTTTTACACTTTTTATATACATATTTAATCCTTTCTTATACTTATAAAACATCTAAACAAAAAAATTGCCATCAGAAGATAAAAAAAAGAACCAACCAATTCATACTAAATGGAAGGTTCTTTTTTTATACTTACAAATATCAAAAGCTTAGAATGCCAAGCCTGCTTCTCTTGCTGCGTCAGCTAGAGCACAAACTCTGCCGTGATACAAGAAACCGCCTCTGTCAAAGACACATTCTTTAACACCTGCTTGTAAAGCTTTTTTAGCAATAGCTTCACCGACAACTTTAGCAGCTTCGATGTTGCCGCCGTGAGAAAGTTTTTCTCTCAAGTCTTTATCGATAGAAGATGCTGAGCAAAGTGTAACTTTTGCAACATCGTCAATCAATTGTGCATAGATGTGTTTTGTGCTTCTGTGAACAGCCAATCTCGGAGCTTCTGCTGTACCGAAGATTTTTGTTCTTACACGCTGATGTCTTTTTCTAACTTGTTCTTTTCTGTTTCTTGTTTTAATCATTTTTCTTTCCTTTCACCCGAACCTTCTTTTTTCAACCGGACATCCTGGAGAGGTCTTTCCCATTTGCCCAGGTCTAAAAGGGTTCATACGGGCTTATGCTTGTGTATCTAATATTAACTCTACTTTTGCCTTATTAACGTATTCTTGTCCCAATCTTTTATCTAATTTATCAAATAAATCACACAAAATATAGGGATTGTCTACTGTAGATGAAACTCTTATACCCTTATCTTCTAAAATTTTATCAGACTTTGTTATATCAAACCAATCAAGAGTTTTTGCTTCCAGAAAAGATTTGCCGTCTTTATTGGTATAATTTTTTTTGATATAGTCCTGTGCCTGTTTACATTTTTCGTCTATAAATTCAGACTTAGTTCCTTTTGGGAATCTGATATCATAAACACCTTTAAATGATAAGGAATTAAGCTTCATCCGGTTAGACCTTATTTCTTACCTGTTTTACCGGCTTTACGTCTTACGTATTCACCTTCGTATCTGACGCCTTTTCCTTTGTATACTTCCGGCGGACGTTTGCCTCTGATTTCGGCAGCTACATCACCAACAAGCTGTTTATTGGAACCTGTAACAGTGATTTTTGTGTTAGCTTCAACAGCAATTTTAATACCTTCAGGAGGTGTAATCAAAATCGGGTGAGAATAGCCCAATACAAGGTTCAAATTAGAGCCTTCCATATTTGCTCTGTAACCGACGCCTTGAATTTCCAATTTCTTTGTAAAACCGTGTTTAACACCTTCAACAGCATTGTTAATTAATGTTCTTGTCAATCCCCACAATGCTCTTGATTTTCTGTCTTCATGATTGTGAACATCAACAATAACTTCATTATTTTCGATTTTTACTGAAATTTCCGGACGGAATTCAACTGATTCTGTACCAAGAGGTCCTTTAGCAGTCAACACGTGATCTTCAATTTTTACTTCAACGCCATCCGGTATAATAACAGGTTTTTTACCTATACGTGACATTTTTTTATCTCCAATTTAAATTTTTAACTATTTTTATAAAATTAGCAATTTCGAAAAAACTACCATACGTAGCAAAGAACTTCGCCGCCGAGGTTTTCTTTTCTTGCTTTTCTGTCTGTCATAAGACCTTTGCTTGTTGAAATAATTGCAATTCCAAGACCGCCGAATACCTGCGGAAGGTCTTTTGCTTTAGAATATACTCTTAAACCTGTTTTAGAAATTCTTTTCAAGTTAGAAATAACAGGTTTGTTAGCTTCGTCATATTTCAATGTTATAACGAGAACTTTGAACTTACCAACTTCTTTTTCAGAATAATCAGTAATATAGCCTTCTTCTTTTAAAACTTTAGCCAATTCTACTTTTAACTTTGAAGACGGCATTTCAACTTCTGCATGAGAAACGATATTAGCGTTTCTGATTCTTGTCAGCATATCTGCTATAGGATCTGTAAACATAATATTTTTCCTTTTCTTCGGGGCTTGAAGTATCTTACGACATCCATTAAAATGGCGGGTGCTTTTTTATTCAGCTGCCTACACAGCCCCCTTAACTACTTACTTGAACATATTAAAGTTTGTCAGGCAGTATAGTTAAACAAAAACGGCAATGACTACCAGCTTGCTTTAACTACACCGGGTAACAAACCTTCATGAGCCATTTTTCTCAAACAGATTCTGCAAAGACCGAAATCTCTGTGATATCCGTGAGGACGGCCGCATATAGAACATCTGTTGTGGAGTCTTACTTTAGGATATTTTCCTTTTGATA
>CALUVO010000049.1 GCA_944324245.1 Candidatus Gastranaerophilales bacterium
GGAGTCGGCCTGCAAAAACTTATTAACGATAGATTCATGGCATACGGCCAGGCAATGATACACAACGGAGGCCGAAACGGTATCTCCTTCTCTGCCGGATTCCGCTGGAAAATCGGCAAGGAGTAAAATAACATAAGCCAACCGACGGGTTTTTGTCCTCAGAATTGTATATGTTACGTAATTCGATGACAGCTTTTAAATATTATCACTATATCAAATCTGTCGCAAAATTACGTAATGTATACAAAAAGTGTATATTTAATCCAACTTCCCTGTATTAAGCAGCTTTTCAACGTGTTCTATCATAATTTTATGAATATCTTCTCTAGGAAGTGTTCCGTCTATGCTTACAAAATTGTACTCAGGCTTCATCTTGTTGTATTCTTCAAGACACTTTGCCTGATAAATTTTAAAACTTTCATAAAAATCCGTGCTGAGTCCTATATCTCTGCCTGATTCCCAGTAATCAAGCCCTGTAGTGCCTATTACTCTTTTTAAAAGAATGTCAATCGGCATATCAAGATAAAACACCAAATCCGGCTGAGGTGCGTAATCATACAATTTTTTGACCCAGTCCATATTAAGTCCTCTTACAACATCTCTTGCGAATGCCGTATAGGTATATCTATCTAACAGCACGACAAAGCCGGAATCCAGCGCCGGAATGATTGTGTTTTCAAGCCTGTCAGCAAAATCTGCCGCATACAAAAGGCTGAAAGTTGTGGCGTTTAGGAGGTTTCTGTCTTTTGCATCATCAATTACATTTGCAATAAGACGTGAAGTCTTCCACTCCGAAACCATACAGCCGTAGCTTTTATCCTCTATCCATCTTCTCAGTTTTTCTATCTGAGTGGATTTTCCGGAGCCGTCTGTGCCTTCTATTACTATCAATAAGCCTTTATGGCTGTTTTTACCGTTTTCCATCAGATATTAATTCCTTTTTTGCCTAAAATGTCAGTTACATACTGTCTCAGTTTTACCTGTTTTGAGTGGATTGTGTCATTTGCGTCTATTTTCACAAGTCCGAATTCATCCACCATATTTGAATATTCTTCATTCACCCTGTTTTGGAAAATCACATAGCTTTTATACGGGTTGTTGCTGAGTTTTAAATCCATACCTGCTTCATAAAAAGAGGGTGCTCTGTTTGCGCAGATTCTCTCAAGAGAAATTTCTGCAGAAATATTGTAATAAAGCGTTAAATCAGGTTTTATGGCAAAACCGTAAAGGTTTCTTACCCAGTCCTTGTCTACACCTCTTGCAACATCACGGGCAAAAGCAGTATAAACATACCTGTCAGCAAGAACAATAAACCCTGCTTTCATTGCCGGGATAATAATCTGCTCCAGCCTGTCCGCAAAATCTACGGCATGCAAAAGGCTGAAAGTTCTCGGGCTCAACAGATTCTTTTTCTTTGCTTTTTTGGTGGTCTGGGATATCAAATCAGAAGAATTCCATTCCGTAAAAATTACATCAAGATTCTTTGATTTCAGCCAGTCACGCAAAATTGCAAGCTGGGTGGACTTTCCTGAACCGTCTATGCCCTCTACACATATTAATGTCCCCGGCAAATCATGGGGTTTGAATAATCTCATTTTTTAAGACCTCTAAATGCTCAATTAATATTTCATATTGTCAACTGACTCCGATTACTTCTTGGATTTTCTTCACGCTCGGACAGTTTCGCCTTTTGTGCTTTGCACAAGCCGGCTCAATGTCCTCGCTCTCCGGGTTTCACCCGTCCGAAAATCCGCTTGTTGAACCTGTGCGATAAACAAGTCCGTTTTTGCCAACAAGTCCGGCACAGGCAACAAGTGCATGGGATCACTTTAGCTATATCTATGCTTATTGGCCTCGCTACCTCTTATAAATATGCCACCGGCATATTTATTTTGCAGAGTGTATACCACTTCTGGCTTGAGTCGTTGGCGAGTTTACGAGCCATACGAATCAGGATTGCTCTTGAGTACAAGCGAGGCCGCCTCAGACATTCTTATATTATCATATTTTTTGAAATATTAAAATTAAAGGTTCTGATTTTATTATTTGTTTTAAAGAATAGTTTTTCTTTATCCAATTGCAGGTACGCTCAGCATAAGCGTTACAAAAGGCATCTCTGTCTGTTTGAGAGGTGAATATTATGAAATAATCCGGTTTATTTTTTGAGTAGTGGTTTATTATATTGTCTTCTCCAAAAGCGTAAAAGGAAATGTTTTCAAAATGGTTATAAAAATTATCAGTTTTTCTGTCAGTCAGGAAATTTATTATGGAATTTTCACTTAAGACTACAATTTTGTCATGTTTGTTTGTGTTTTCGTTTATGTAATCAATTATTAAATCATAAAGCTTTCTATTATGCTCTGTTGTATAGACAATACCTCTGGGGGTTTGAATTTTGTGCGTATAGTATTTAAAGTCTTTTAGGTTAATACAAAAATTTGAAACTATTATTGTACCGAGCATAACAGCAAGTGTTTTGTATTTAGCTGAATTGTTTTGTTTAAAGTAATAATTGCAAAGGACAGCTGTTATACATACAGCATACAAAGGCAGAAAATACCGCCCGTACTGGGATGTATTTAAAAGGAACACGGATTTTATACCAAAAGCAAATGTCATTGCGGTCAGAAATAATATATCAGGATTGCTTTTAATTTCCTTTATCTTAAATATTACAAGAAGAAGTAAAAGCAAAGGAAAATAATGAAATACCAGTACTGTTGAAAAAATATCCGTTTTACAGAATATAAAAGTTAAAAAAGCAAATATAATGTACTCAATGTATCTGATATTTTTATTTTCAAAAAATCTGATTATCCGGAATACAGACAGGAATATAACAGCAGAAATTCCCATGAGAACAATTTCTCCGGCAAATTCTTTCAAAGAAAAGGTCATTGTACCTTTGTAAAATTGATGCAAAAGCGGCTGATGTACGTACCTTTCCATAATTTGTGCATAGTTTGAAAAATCTGACAAGGCAAGCCCCTGTAATGCGAGTATCAGAAATGAAATTAAAAGCGGTGCAAGCCAGAGTGCTATGCCAGAGCAGGCTGTTTTGATACAGTATTTTTTATAAAAAATAAGAAAAAGCAGGGGAATTATGCAAAATGCATAATCAAATTTGTTGGCGAGTGCGATTCCCGAAAACAAAAAAGATAAATATAAAAGACATTTTTTATCAGATTTTATGTAAACTAATGCGCACAGTATACACAGACACACCGCACCCAATCCGTATACAGCAGCATAAGAATACGGTGTTATGTAATTTGTAACAGAAGGGACGATTGCACATACAAAAAGTGTAAAAAGACCGAGCAAAACGCTAGAAAACCTGTTTACAAAATTTCTTGCTATAAAATAAATACTGATAAGGATAATATAAGTATTGAAAAAGCCGATAAAATTAAAGGTTTTCAGATTTATTCCCAGAATTTTTAAAAATAGTGCATTTAAAAGATATGACAGCGGAAAATAAATAGAGAAAATATCTTTGTATAATATTTTGCCGTTCAGTATTGCTTCAGGAATAATTGTTTCTCTGCCAAAATCAATATACAAATCCGTCATTTTGTATTTAAAAAACACTGCTGAAATAATAAACAGCAGAGTAATAAAGATTATCGGTTTGTATTCTTTTTTCAAAAATTCCATCCGCTTTATCAGCCTTTTTTGTTTTTATAAATTAAAACATATTCATCAGCGTCTTTTGAATCTGTTTTTAGTGTTTCCTTGTAATTATTTTGTATGAATTTACAAACACCAGCTCCGTAAGTGCTGCAAAAATCATAATTCTTGTTTTTGTTTCTAAAAATTATAAAATAATCCGGCATGGTTTTTGTATAAGCAGAGATGATTTTTTCTTCACCATAAGCGCAAAAAATAGCTTCATCAAAATGATTGTAAAAATTGATAGAGTTTCTTTGCACAACAAAGTTTATTAAAGGTGCCGCTCCTAAGACAACAATTGTTTCGTCCGGTTTTGTGTTGTCAATTACGTAATTTAAAACAGAATTATAGCTTTGAGCATCATTTTTTTGCGAGTATATAGTTCCTGCCGGAGTCTTTAGCGGCGTACTTCTTACAATCAGTCCGGCGAGATTGAGTCTGAAAGAACATAACCCAAGCAATACAACAATAAAAATTAAAGACTTTTGCAAGTATGTTTGATATTCAGGTTTAAAACAGTATTTATAAAGTATTATAAACAAAGCAACAACCAAAAGCGGCAAAAAATATCTTCCGTAAAAATTGTTTGCAAGATACCAGAAACATTTTGAGGAAATAACAAGTGCCGACAATATAAGCAGAAATACATTTTTGTCTTTTAGTATTTCTTTGAATTTTATTGCTACAAGCGTAAGCAGCAGTAAAGGCAAATAAGAAACGGATTCGTATACGGTAAAATTTAAAAAATCCGCAGAAAAAATGCAAAGTATTACAAACGCGATGCCTGTCAGAAACAGCAGATATTTATATACTTTCTGTTTTGTTTCATCAGACTTTTTAAATATACAAAATAAAAGACTGCCGGCAATTAAAAAAATAAAAAAGTTTTTTAAAGAAGTGATAAATGCTCTTATGTCAAAATAGAATGATGTCGCATACACTTTTTGTAAATAAGGCTGATGGACAAAGTTTTTCAGAATTTCTATGTAATTTACAATATCTATGATGCTAAGCCCCTGCAAAAAAAGTACAAAAAGACATATAACAGGCACTGTAAGAAAACTCAGTACAGCATACAGGATTTTTTTTGACTCGGGTTTTGTAAAGAAAAAAGTAATAAATAAAACTAATGAGAACAGAATATACTCGTATTTGCAAGAAGCTGCTATACCTGAACAGAAAAAAGCAAGAGAAAGATATATTTTGTCTGAGTGGAGCCTCGCTTGTAAGAGTGGTACACGGAGTGCGAGTGGCGCTGAGTCTAGCATTTTACGGAAGTGACCCCATGCGCTTGTTGGCTGTGCCGGACTTGTTGTTAAATATTGAACTTGCTTATTGCACAGGTTCAACAAGTAGTCGGAGTCAGTTGACGATATGAAATTGTCAGAAGTATTGTTGTATTTTATAAAAAACAGTATGGAAAATATTACCGCACACAGCCCATATACTATACCGTAAGAATACGGGGTAAGATAATTCATAAGACCTGTGTAAAAACAACAGTAAAACATTATAAAAAGGCTTATTGCAAGTGATAAATTCCTGTTTAAAAATTCTCTTGAAATAAGATAAATTCCCGATAGTATAGCAAAGGCATTTATTGCTCCTGCCGTATAAAAAACATTCAAATTTTGTCCGAATATTTTTATCAAAAGCGCATTGAATAAATAAGAAAACGGACAGATAAATGTATTAAAGATATCTTTATACAAAACCGCACCATTTGCTATTATTGAAGGGAAATATGCCTCTCTGCCAAAGTCCGTATAAAGACTAAACATTTTATACCTGAATAAAAAGACATTCAGGAGAAATATCGCAAAAATTACCAGTAAACTCTTGTATTCCTGTTTCAACAAATTCATAAACTTTATTTTATCAAGCGTGAATAATGCATGCAATCGGCTTGCAATTTTTGTAATTTTTATTCATGATTGCAATAAGAATTATGTTTGGCAGAAAAAAACAAAAAGTTGAACAGGTTAGACTAAATAAGTTTATTGCTTCTTCAGGATTGTGTTCCAGAAGAAAAGCCGATGAACTTATAGAAAGCGGTGCCGTAAAAGTCAACGGAAAAACAGTAACAGAACTCGGCTTTAGTGTTACTGCAAAAGATAAAGTCCTTGTAAACGGCGAGCCGTTAAAAAAATCTAATCTGATTTACGTAAAATATTATAAACCGGCAGGTTATATTACAACAATGAACGACGAGAAGGGCAGAAAAACCATTTATGATATTCTTCCGCCCGAGTTAAAAGAACTAAAGCCTGTCGGTCGTCTGGATAAAGATTCTACGGGGCTTCTTATTTTGACAAATGATGGTGATTTTATAAACAAAATGACCCACCCTTCCATAAAAATTCCCAAAATATACAGAGTCTGTGCAGAAGGTAGAATGAACTCACAGCATCTTTTGGTGATGGCAAAAGGTATTGAAATAGAGAAGGGAAAAATCGCATATGCAGATTCTTCTATAATAGAATACGATGGAAAAAATACCATTTTGCAGGTCATTCTTTATCAGGGAATGAACAGGCAAATCAGAAAAATGCTGGATTCTCTGGGGTTTCCGGTTATTTCGTTAAAAAGAATCTCTCACGGTACAATAAATATACAGGGAATGAAAAAAGGCCAGTTTAAATATATTAAACCAAGAGAAATTTCTGATATGATAAAACAAATACAGAAACTTGAAAGACAAAATGAAAAGGATAAACGATAATGCAGGTTTTTGTGACAGGTACAGATACCGATATCGGAAAGACCGTAATTACAGCCGGATTGGCGGCTGTAATGCAGTCGCTCGGGTATAAAGCCGGTGTATACAAACCTTTTCAAAGCGGTGCTGAAGAAAAAAACGGATTTTTAATTTCTCCTGATTTGTCTTATGTAAAACAGCTTGATTTTTATGTGGAAACGCTTTGTACATATCTTTTAAAACCGCCGACAGCGCCTTATATCGCAGCGGAAATTGACGGTGTCAATATAAATCTTTCTACTGTCAGACGGGATTTTGAAACATTGAAACGTACATGTGAGATTATGCTTGTCGAAGGCGCAGGCGGGTTGATGGTGCCTGTTACAAAAGATGAACTGATGGTTGATGTTGCAAAAATGCTCGATATCCCTGTTGTAATTGTAATAAGACCTAATCTCGGCACAATCAATCATACTTTGCTTACAATAAATCAGGCAAAAGCAGCCGGTCTTGATATTGCCGGTGTTATTATAAACAGATATCCCTTGCAGACAAATGATATAGCAATAAAAACAGCACCGCGACTGATAGAAGAATATTCAGATGTTGATATTCTCGGCATAGTTCCTGAAATTCCGGATTTCCGGTATGTTAAACCGGGCGCACTGATTAATATTTTTGTAAACAGCATAGATATTGAAAAAATATTCAGAATAAAAATACCGAAGCTGAATCTTTCTTTGTAACTCCGGTATTTTTATTAGTCTATAATTTTATTGTCTTACTGGCATTGGAGGCACAGGAGGTTCTCCTGGTGTAACAGGCTGCAGCGCAGGCATTTGTCTTGATGCCGGTTGAGATGATGGTTTTGCCGGTTCTAGAAATGTATTGTTAAATGACACCGGATTCTGTGTTTGAGGGGCTTGCGGAGAATTTATCATATCACCGTTTATATCACCGTTAGAGGGGATTCCCGGTTTTGGCGGTTCTTCTGTAATGTCTTCATCTTTAATTGTTTTAGCCTCGCCTGTTGCATATCTCTTAAGCTCAATTTCCGGATAATCAAAATCCGAATTTTTAAATTTTTGTGTTGCTACTTTCATTGTTGCTTTCCATATTGCTGCAGGGATTGTACTTCCGTATACGCTGCCCATTTTGGAGTTATCATCATTACCGACCCAGACACCTGTTACCACATCCGGTGTATATCCGTAGAAAGATGCATCTTTGTTGTCATCGGTTGTCCCTGTTTTGCCGGCAGCCGGTTTCCCTATAGAAGCAGAACGTCCGGTTCCGCTTTCTACAACTGTTTTTAACATTGCAGTAACAACAGCCGCTGTATTCATATTTAATACTTTCATCACCCGGGTTTTAGGTGCCTGATAAATCACTTTACCTCGTGAAGTTTCCACTCTTTCTATTGCATAAGGTTTAACTTTAAAGCCGCCGTTTGCAAAAGCACCGTATGCTATTGTCATTTCGTATAATTTTACACCGTTAGATCCGAGTGCAATTGTCATATCATATTCTATTGGTGTTGTTATACCGAGAGAACGTGCTACACCTATGACGGAACGCACGCCGACATCCTGTATTAGCCTTGCTGCCATAACATTTGATGAAAGCATAAGCCCCATAAACAAAGGCATTTTGCCCCTGTAACGGTTGTTATAGTTATGCGGTTTCCACCCGTTTATATTAACCGGAGTGTCATCAAGTATATCATTCGGCCCCCAGCCTTTTTCTATAGCCGCTGCATATACAAACGGTTTAAACGCAGATCCGGGAGGTCTTATAGATTGAGTTACACGGTCGTACTGGCTCTTGAAGTAATTTTTACCGCCGATATAGACATATATTTCTCCGGTTATAGGAGAAAAGGAAAATACAGCAGCCTGTCTGTTTCCGACCTGTGCATTAATGGCATTTTCTGCAGCTTTTTGAGCCGCATAATTTAGTGTTGTTATGACTTTGTAACCGCCCTGAGAAATTTCTGTCTCATCAAAACCCAGTTCTTCAAGCTCTTTCATAGCATAATCAACAAAATATGGTGCTCTATTTAATGAATAAATATTAGGGTTCGGATTCAAATGCAGTTTTTCTTCCGTTGCCTGCTTATACTCTTCTTTTGTAATATATCTCATCTTGAGCATTCTGCCCAAAACCTGATTTCTGCGTTCTATTGCGAGTTTTTTATCATTGTACGGAGAATAAACAGACGGCGCCTGCGGCAAACCTGCAATAAGCGCACTTTCTGCCAGTGTTAAATCTTTCAGCGGTTTGTTAAAATATATCTGTGCCGCACCTGCCACGCCGTAAGCACCGGAGCCAAGATAGACGTTATTTAAATACATTTCAAGAATTTTGTCTTTGGGAATAGTTTTTTCTATTCTTGCCGCAACAATAAACTCTTTTATCTTTCTGTCAAAAGTCTTTTCATTGCTCAAAAACAGTATTCTTGCAAGCTGCTGGGTGATTGTACTTGCACCTTGTGAAAGGCTGCCTGTTGTAATGTTTACTATCATTGAGCGGAGTACACCTATCGGGTCATATCCGTGGTGATGATAAAAGTTTTTGTCCTCCGTTGCGATGATTGCATTTTTAATGTTATCAGGAACATCTTTTATATCCACTTTTTCGAACTTATATGCGGTAAATGTCTTTATAACCTCGTCATCAGCGGAATACAGCTTTGTAACCACATTCGGCTTAAAATCTTCCAGATGCTGTATGGGAGGCTGTGAAGACAAAAACAGGTTTACACCGATAAAACCCGCAAGCATAAAAGAAAAAAGCATTATAAAAAATTGTCTCATAGGTCCGATGTTTTTAGGATTTTTAAATTTCTTAGGCATTTCAAACTCTGACATAAATTATTTCCATAACTAAACGTATAGCCGTATTCTAGCAGATAAAATATATAAATACAATGCGCACAAATTATCCGGCTCTTAGTAGTGTTTATACGGCTTTTAAGACTTTAGGAAATTCTTTTTTATTATTTCAACAATTCTTTTGCTTGCCAGACCATCGCCGTAAGGGTTAATTGCTTCTGACATTTTTTTGTATTCCTGTTCGTCATCAAGAAGCTTTTGTACTTCATTTACAATAGTCTCTTTGTCCGTGCCGGCAAGTTTTACCGTGCCGTATTCTACAGCTTCGGGGCGTTCTGTTGTACTTCTGAGTACAATTACAGGTTTGCCTAAAGACGGCGCCTCCTCCTGAACTCCGCCGGAATCCGTCATTATTATGTGAGATTCTTTCATCAGAGTGGAAAACGGAGCATATTCCATAGGGTCAATTAAATGAATTCTTTCTTTGCTGCCTAAAAGCTCTTTTACCGGCTTTTGAACATTCGGATTCAAATGAACGGGATAGACTACCTGTATATTCTTGTTTTTTTCAACAAGCTCCAGAACGGCTTTACAGATATTTCTTATAGGCTCGCCAAAATTTTCACGCCTGTGGGAGGTTAATAAAATCGTTTTCAAATCAGGATTTAGTCCGATATAGCTTAAATCCGCTTTGTTATTTTTAACGGTATGTAAAAGCGCATCTATCACGGTGTTGCCTGTTTTGTAAATATGTTCTTCAGATATTGCTGATTTAACAAGATTCTGTACACTTGTATCAGTGGGTGCAAAATGGTACGTGCATACAGCATCAGCAAAAACCCTGTTTATCTCTTCCGGAAACGGATAGTATTTGTCAAAAGTTCTTAAGCCAGCTTCGACATGTCCTACGGGAATCTTTGCATAGAAAGCTGATAAAGCAGCAGCCATAGATGTTGTTGTATCACCATGGACAAGAACAATATCTGGCTTGCTTTTTTCAAAAACATCTTTCATTAATAAAAGCACATCCGATGTAATTGTCCACAAGTCCTGATTAGGTTTCATTATATTTAAGTCAAAGTCAGGTTTTATATCAAACAAAGATAACACCTGATCCAGCATCTGCCTGTGCTGAGCTGTTACGCAGACAATGCTTTGTATTTCGTCGGGATATTTTTCCAGCTCTTTTACAACAGGAGCCATCTTTATAGCTTCCGGACGTGTACCGAACACCGTTAATACTCTTATCTTTGACATAAAATAATATCCTCAAATCAGTATGATTTAAGGATATTATATTCCAAAACTAATGAATTGTAACTATTCAATAATATCTATAAAGCTAATAATTTTTTTCAAGTTTGATTTTGAAAGTACATTTAATCTTGTATTTATTTCGTATATTAATGCAGATTTGCTAATGTCTGTTTTGTAAGTGGAATTATCAAAAAAATAGGTTATTGGCACATTAAAAGAAGAAGCAATGATTTCCATTGTAGCTGCAGAAGGTCTGTGTTTACCGTCTTCTGCTCTTGCTATCGTTCTTCTGTCCAGATTAACGCGCTCGGCAAATTCTTCTTGAGTCAGCTTACCTGATCGCCTAAGCATCAAAATTTTATTTGCAATATGTTGAGTAGTTTCAGAGACCTTTAATTCAATACTTTTCATAGTAATAGATTAACCTTTGATATTACAAATTTCTATGTCAGATATTTGCAATAAAACAAAAAAATGTCATATGAGTATAAAAATATTCACTTAAAAAACCTTGTTTATACAGGATTTCAGTGAATATAAATTTTTGTAAAGATATCACTAAAATATATAAAGTTTCTATACCAAAATACCGAATAAAAAATTTGTAAGGGTAAATGCGTATAGAAAGGATGATAATATGAATTTAAGAGGTATTTTTAACAAGCAAATTAGTTATGTAAAATTAGATGAAAACAGACAAAGAAAAAACAATGAGCAAGAAGAAAATGAAACAAGTAAGAATCTTCCAGGTTCCATTAAGACAGCAAGATGTTTTATATCAGCCAGTGCACAAGATGCATTATCTGCATATGCCCAAGGAAATCTTTTAATGATAAACGAAAATACTCTAAACTCATTAATTAATAGAACTGATTTAACATTCAATGATTTTTCAAAAACTACAGACGAAAATGAACCTGCTGAACCAGCCGAAATAAAAAATGTCACGGTATCTGCTGATGAAACAGAACCAACTGTTGATGAAGAAACAACTGCCTATGAAAATTCAATAGATAATACAAACGGAATCAATGGTGAGATAGATGAAGAAGTTTCACAGGGCAATACAGGTGATTGCTGGTTAATTGCAGGTGTTTTAGCATTAAATGCTTCAGAAACAGGTAAACGTATAATAAAAGAATCTATTCAACCTAATCCCGATGGAAGTGTAACCGTTCATTTTAAAGGTAAAAATGTAAGCTATACGATTTCTGCCGATGAAATAAAAGAACATGATACTGATGATGTGTTACTAGATGAATATTCCAATGGTGATAATGATATGCTGGTTATAGAGCTTGCTATTGAAAAATATCTAGATTCTCTCGATAGTCCATTCTATAAAAACGACGAAAGTTCTATAGACGGAGGAATAAGTGATACTGTAATGTTTTTGTTTACAGGGCAGCGAACATTCAAATACGGCTCAGGAGGAAACTCCAAGAAAATGGATAGAGAAGATGTAATCACTGCATTAGAAAGATGCTATGAAACAGGAAATACTGCATTAACTTTTGCTTTAAACAAAGATCATAGAGCCAAATTAATCGACGGCAGTACATTCAAGTATGATGATGCTCCGCATGCTCTTGCAATTAGCAAGTTAACATCAACAACAGTTACCTTTGTAAATCCGTGGGATTCAACAACTGAATATACAATGACCTGGAAGGAATTTGGAAAACTACAACCCACTGAACTCACTCTTACAGATTTAAGCCCTGTTGCAACAGAAGAAGAAATGTTGGCATTTGAAAATATTGAACCAATACCTGAGCCTGAATTAATACCTAAACAAACATTTCCTGTACGGGATTTGCTTGGTATGGGGTATTCTTTGGAAGAAATCGATGACTATTTTGTTGCAACAGGCAGCTATGGTGCTCAAGGAATATCATTGAAAAAATATACATTAAAAGCAGGTATAACGGTTTCATGGTATGACGGAGAAATAAAGACAGCCCAGCAACT
The DNA here is from genome assembly GCA_944324245.1 of Candidatus Gastranaerophilales bacterium. Classification (GTDB taxonomy): domain Bacteria; phylum Cyanobacteriota; class Vampirovibrionia; order Gastranaerophilales; family Gastranaerophilaceae; genus Limenecus. Next base: position 12,433 of record CALUVO010000049.1, read on the forward strand.
TGCTGGAGTACTCGCCTGCAAATCAAGACAAGAACTTAATAAATATGGAACAGGACTGCATAATGATTTCATAGATAAGTATTTTGAGCGAAAACAAACAGATAAAAAAGATGAATTTGAATTTGTCTTAAAACCTGAATATTCAAGTTATAGAATTCTTGAAAAAAATGACAAATCAACTGTAGTAGAATTGATTCTTACAGATGGCAGTATACAAAAAATTCAGATAGACAACGAAAATGGTGATATAAGTGATTTGACGAAGCTTGACAATTTAATAAATGGCGATATTGATTTTAGTTCATCCTTTGGTTTTTAAAAGAATCTGCAAAAACAAAGATTTCATAGCATATCAGCTATGAAATCTTTGTATAAATTTTAATAAAAGAATGTATTTATCATTATTCTTTTGGTGCAAACCAATCGCAGGATTCTTCGCCGCAGAAAGCTTTTTCCAGATCCTTCATAATACTTTGATGTGTCATTTCAAAAGTAATCGGAGTAATAGAAACTTTATTCATACGTACTGCATTGATGTCTGTTCCGTCATTTTCATCGTATTCAATAAGCTCACCTGCAAGCCAGTAATATGTTTTGCCTCTCGGGTCAAGACGTTTATCGTATTTGCTTGTAAACATTCTGGTTCCGAGTTTTGTTATTGCAATACCGGCAATATCTTCTTCTTCTAATGACGGAAAATTTATATTTAATATAGATTTCTGCGGGAAATTTATCTCTTTAATTTTATGCACGAATTTTGCCATAAAATTTGCAGCAAATGCAAAATTTTCCACTTCATAATGCAAACCTGCAAGTGATGTTGCAATAGCTGGGAAACCGAGCATAGCACCTTCTAAAGCACAGCTCACAGTACCGGAATACAGAATATCCGCACCGAGGTTTGGTCCGTGGTTTATACCGGATATTACAAGGTCAGGCATTTCATGAGGTTCCAAAATTGCGCTCAAACCGATTTTTACACAATCACCCGGGGTGCCTGTTGTAACCCAGTTTCTTTTTGCACCGAATTTCGGGTCAAGTTCTTCCACTCTCAAAGGTGTGTGAAGTGTGAGTGAATGACCGGCAGCACTTCGTTCTCTGTCAGGTGCTATTACATACACATCATGCTCACAGCTCAGAGCTTCTGTCAGGGCTCTAATGCCGTTTGCCATAAGACCGTCATCATTTGAAAGTAGAATATTCATTGCGCACTCCTATATTGTGTCTTCCTACATGATTTATTCCCAGTTTTACGAGATATAAACCATTCGATGCATTAAAAATTATTTTGATAACCTTTTATTTATAGCATTTATTAATCCTGCAAACAAGGGGTGCGGGTGTTCGGGTCTTGATTTAAATTCCGGATGGAACTGGCATGCCACAAACCAGTCATTTTTCGGATATTCAACAATTTCGCACAATTGACCGTCAGGCGACATTCCTGAAAAGACAAGACCGGCTTTTTCTATCTGTTCTTTATATTCGTTATTTACTTCGTATCTGTGGCGGTGGCGTTCCGAGATTGTTTTTACTTTTCCGTAAGCATCGTATGCTTTAGTTCCTTTTTTCAAGACACAGTCATATTTGCCGAGTCTCATGGTACCGCCCATATTCTCTATATTTTTTTGTTCAAGCATTATATCAATAACAGGATAAGGTGTTCCTTCATTAAATTCCATTGAATTTGCATCTTTCAGCCCTACAACATGTCTTGCGTATTCTATAACAGCACACTGCATACCAAGGCATAAACCTAAAAACGGGAGATTATTTTCTCGTGCGTATCTTATAGCGTTAAGCTTGCCTTCAATACCTCTGACACCGAATCCTCCCGGTACAACAAGGCCGTCTACATCGCTTAAAATTTCTTTTGTCTTTTTCTGGTCTATACATTCTTCGGAATTTATCCATTTTATATCTATTTTTGCGTGATGAGCGTAGCCGGCATGTTTTAATGCTTCCACTACAGAGATATACGCATCTGACAGACCTGTATATTTACCGGCAATTGCAATTTTAAATGTTTTAGTCGGATTTTTTATTACATCAACAAGCTTTCTCCAGCTGTCCAGATTTGGCTTTTTGTCAAGCAGCTGCAGCCTTTGTAATACTACGTGCGCCATATTCTGGTCTTCAAGAGCCAGAGGTACTTCATAGATAGACTTCAAATCTTTGCATTCAATTACTGCATCTACCGGCACCGAGCAGAACAGAGCCAGTTTTTCTTTTTCTTTTTTAGGGATGGAACGGGTTGTTCTGCAGACAAGAATTTCCGGCTGCAGACCGTAACTGCGCAACACTGCAACACTGTGCTGAGATGGTTTTGTTTTTAACTCTCCTGATGTCGGCAGATAAGGAATCAATGTAACATGTATATTTATGCTGTTTCCGAATCCTATTTCTGTTTTAAACTGTCTTATTGCTTCAATAAAAGGCAGACTCTCAATATCACCTATTGTTCCGCCTACCTCCAGAATCAAAAAGTCGGGTTTAAACTGAGACGCTGCTTTTTTTATTCTGGATTTTATTTCGTTTGTAATGTGAGGAATTGTTTGAACAGTAGCTCCAAGGTATTCGCCTTTTCTCTCTTTTTTAATTACAGTCTGGTAAATACTTCCCGAGGTTACGTTGTTTACTCTGCCTAAAGAGGTATCAGTAAATCTTTCGTAGTGACCGAGGTCAAGGTCAGTTTCTGCACCGTCATCAGTTACAAATACTTCCCCGTGCTGAAAAGGGCTCATTGTGCCGGGGTCAACATTTATATAAGGATCAAATTTTTGTATGACAACGGAAAAGCCTCTGGATTTTAGCAGTTTACCTAAAGATGCAGCTACAATACCTTTCCCCAGTGAAGAAACTACACCGCCTGTTACAAAAATGTATTTTGTTCCCATTTGATACCCCTTATCTAGCTTTAATAATACTTTCTTATAAGTTAAAAAGCTTAGAGGGCAGTTCCTCTAAGCTTTTTCTTGTTTTAATTTATTTTCGGAACCCTGAAAAAACCGTCCTCTTTGCAGGGCGCGTTTGCCATAAGTTCTTCTTTTGTCTGCTCTTGTACAACTACATCTTCTCTCATTACATTCACCACAGGGATTGCATGGCTCATAGGTTCGACATTTGTTGTATCAACTTCGTTCATTTGCTCCACATATTTTAAAATGTCGCCTAATTGTTTTGAAAATTTAACTTTTTCCTCTTCTGTAAGTTCAAGTCTTGCAAGTTTTGCAACATGCTCTACATCTTTTATGGTAATCATTTTTAACTCCAACCAAATATATAATTATACATATATCATATACTTGTTAATTTTACTATGGTTTATTTTGTTTTTTTTACATAAATATTTGCGGTGTATTTTGCAAAGTCTGAAAAAATTTGTGATAAAAAGAACTAGAGATAAAAATTCATCAAATTAAATTTTCAATGCCTGTTCTATTGCACAAATCATACTGTTTTCATCAGCAATACCTTTGCCCGCAATATCATAAGCAGTGCCATGAGCCGGTGATGTCCTTATTATACTTAGTCCGGCTGTCATATTTACTGTATTATCCATTGCCAGAACTTTTATTGGAATAAGCCCTTGATCATGGTAGCAGGCACAGTACACATCATATGGCTGCTTCTCACCTTTTGTATATGCTTTTGCTGCTTTTGCAAATAGAGTATCCGAAGGTTTTGGCTCGCTTACATCTATATTTTTTTGTCTTAAAATTTCTATTGCGGGATAAAATTCTTCTATTTCTTCTCTGCCGAGAATTCCATTTTCGCCGGCATGCGGGTTTAGAGAGCAAAGCGCAATTTTTGGCTTATCAATCCAGAAATTATCCATCAATATTCTGTTTATTCTCTGTATTTTTTCAATAAGCAGTTCTTTTGTGATTTTTACATCTTTTAAAGGCAAATGTCTTGTCAAAAGAAGTATCCTAAAATCCTTTGAAACAAAGAGCATTTCAGCCTTTTCATCTTTATTAGGATTTGCAAGCACTTTTTCTAATACTTCAGTTTGCCCGGCGAAATCATGACCAGCAAGATGCATTGCATTTTTTGATACCGGAGCGGTGACAATTGCCTTTACTTCAACATTTTTTGCCATTTCACAAGCTTTTATAAGGCATTGGAAAGAAAATTCGCCAGCCTCCGCTGTTTCATTACCGGTAGAAAGCATTGAATCATTATAAGGGATTTCAACAAATTCATAATCTTTCTTCAGGTTGTTAAAAAGTTTTTTAGACCCTATTATAACAACTCTGTTTTTTGGAAGCATTAATTTATTTAGAGCTTTTGTTATAATTTCCGGTCCTATTCCGTTAAAATCACCTGTTGTGATTGCTATTTTTTTATTCATGTTGTTCAAAGTATTTTATTATATCAATCAATGTATTTGAGTTGCCCAGATTGCCAGATTTTGTAACTATCCACTGTGCTTTTGTATCCATACAAAGGGGAATAGCGGGACAAATCGCATCTATCATTTGCAGACTGTTGCTGTTTATTGCTTTACAGCATTTAAAAGATGTTTCACCGCCTATAGTAATGAGAATAGCATCTCTGTTAAACAGAACTTTTTTGGTAAGACAGGCAAGGTAATCGCCTATTTTAGAAACAAATTGATTCTTAGAAAGTTCATTTTCAAACAGAATTTGTGACATAATCGGAGAATCGACAATCAAATTTGATGTATGAACAACTACTACGTTATCTTTTACAAGATTTTCAGATACTCTTTTTATAATATCATCATTGACACCTTCTAAAATATCCTCCATCTTCAGGTCTATAAAGTAAGTGTTTTCAATATCTTCATCATCCTGAAGTTTTTGAATCTGTGCAGCTGTGCACTGTGTTGCACTGCCTGAGACAATTAGTTTTGGCATAGTGGAAATAGTTTTTTCTACCTGATGATTTTCCAATTCAGGCAGCCAGATATTGCCCAGAACCTGTGCGCATCCTGCAGAACCGCAGGGCAGAATTTTGTATGAACTTTTTTCCATAGCAAGTACAACCTGTTCAATATCCGTTACGGATATTGCGTCCACGACTATGAGTTTTACGCCGTTCGCTATCATTTCGTTCATCCGTTTAAGAATTGGCCCCGCACCTTTTATAACGGTTCTTAGTTCAATTAAATCAACAATGTCATTCTGTTCATTTTGCAATTCCGTACGCAAAACAGTGGGGATATGGGATTCATATATAGGGAATCTCGGGTCTCTTGCATACTCCGTTCTTTCAATAGGTATACCTTTTAAAAGATGATATCCCCCAATGGTTGTTCTTCCCTCTTGAGGAAATGCTGGAATGATAACGGCAGCATCCCATTCAAGTGCATCTAGCACACCTAATGCTTCTACAGCAATATGCCCTCTGATTGTAGAATCGATTTTTTTATAGAAATATTCAACATTTAAATCTTCTGACAGAATTTTTGCTGCCTGTTTAACTTTTTCATATGCTGTATGAGCATCTGTGTTTCTTGTTTCGGTCGGTATTGCCCATACCTGAGTATTAGCTTTATTTTCCGGCATAAAAGAATAATCAAGAAGAATCTGAGTATTTGCTCCTCTCAGATGAAATTGCAAAGCCGTATCATCTGCACCGGTTAAATCATCCGCTATAATACCGATATTGTTTGATATAAACATTTCTTATTCCTGATTGATTTAAACAACTGTTATTGTTGATCGGCTCTGCCTGCTGATAACAATCTCAGGTTAGAAGCTCTTACAAAAAATTTTTCTTTTTGTGCACCCGATGCATCATTCCATTTACTAGATGCCAATTTGCCGTCTATTGCAACAAGTTTGCCTTTTTTTACATATTCACCGGCAACTTCAGCAAGTTTGTCCCACAATTCTATATTAAACCAGTCTGTTACTTCGGCTTTTGTCTTTGAATCCCATCTGTTTACAGCGATAGAAAAAGTAGTTTTAACTTTGCCTGATTCAAAATATTTCATCTCAGGATCCTGTCCTGCTCTGCCTACCAATACAACTGAGTTTATCATCAAATTTTCCTTATTTTTATAAATTTTATACTAAATAATTACATGCCATTATATTTAAAAAATGTAATTATTTCCAATTTTGTAAAACAATTGTTAAGTTATTTAAGATTTATTGAGAAAATTTGTATTTACCGGCAAAAATTTTTTTTATGAGCGTTAATTAACTATAAACAAGACCAAAAAGGATAAATATGGACATAAAAAATATCAGCTTTAAAGGCATAAATAATATTAAAATAGGGAAAAAAGAGTATTCTCAAATAGGTATGTATCTAAAACCGGATAATAGTACAGCATACGGAGAAAAATATTACACGGAATTGCGAATAACCGCAAATCTGACAGATGATAAAGCAGGTAATCATTTGAGTGATTATTTAAAAAGAGCACCCGGAAAATACGTAAATGCTCAGGCTCCTGATAAAATTGAATTGAATATCAAAAGCTATGAAGTTCCAGAAGAAGGTGTCAGACAGTCTTTCTTGGTATTAAATAATAAAGAAATAATTATTAATGACGATAGAAAACTTCCTCTTTTGACTTTTCTTGCAAGGTTCACGCGTGAAGGTGCACAAAATAAAGAATTGAGCGAAAATCAGAAAAAATATTTAAGATTTGCAAACAAAACGATTCACAATGAAGCAATCAATTATATAGAAGTAAGATAACTATACTCTTTCTTTTGAAATAACAAGATTCTTGCTGCTAAACGGTAATTTTAAATTCAGCAAGACTTTTCTTTTATCTATTTGTCTGGCTTTATTAGCCAGCTGGTTAAGATAATCTATGTAAAAGGGTGTTTTTGCTAAATATTCAAACCAGACTTCGCTTTTTTCTGTATCAGGTTTTATCCACGGTTTGTTACCGCCTACATAGTGTAATTGAATAGGATTTTCTAAAATCCATCTAAATTCATCAATGCCAGTACAAAGATTATTTTTGCAATACATTTCCATTATTTCGTGTGAGTTATAAAAATTGTTTCCAACTACAGCATTTTTCGGTAAATTTTTGATTTTGGAATAACACAACATATTTACTGTATCTTGCTCCGGTTGTATTAATCTGAAAGCGTTCTTTTCTGCGTATTCTATAAATTTTTCTTCCATATTGTCTTTACGCATATTTTTTAAATTAAAAATCCAATATCCAGCACTTGTTGCTTTTACTCTTTCAATTTCATCTTTAGTAAAGTTTTTTGTATACCTTTCAAAAAAAGAATAATCCATTGGATAAAAACTACCAACCAAATACTTATCATCTTTTTCATCAAAATCATTAAATATTTCTGATATGTCTCCCAAAAAGACTACATCGACATCTGTTATCATAATTTTGTCATACTGGGGAAACAAATCAGGAGCCAGAAATTTATAATACATTTCTTTGGAATAATGTTCTTTTGTTTTTGTATTATTAAACAACTTTTGAAATTTGTCGCTGGTATTAATAAATTCTATTTTTGCATTACTGAATAAAGATACTAGCTTTGTTAATTTTTTCTGATTTTCATCTGTAATATCAGAATGAAGAACGTATAAAAAATACTCAAAATTTTTGTTTGCATTTTCTAACATTGAAAAGAATGATACAGCAGCAGGAATAACATAATTATTGTTAAAACAATGCATTACAGGGATATATGACATTTTTCTCAGATTCCACCTTTTTATTATGTATACTATTTGCCGGTAATTATAAATAATAGCAAGATATTTGTACATTATAATACCTAAGCTAAACAAAGTAAATTATTTATAAATTAGATGTATAGTTTCCTGCAATTTGTATTTTATTAGTTGCAAAATTTTCTATTTCTATAAATAACCCTGTACTTTAAGAAAAAGTGTCATCGTTCACTTAGTTTGAGCACAAGTTGCGGATAGTTGAGCAAATTTTTAAAGATTGGCAAAAAATTTGTATAAAATTCTGTGAAAAATTTCACAAGATTTTCAATTATTATCTACACATTTTCAAGTAGTAATGTATTTTTCAATTCATTCAATTTATTTAGCATCTTGAATTAATCTGAAAAACATTTACTACATAATCTTTGGATAAAATTTTTATTTTTACGAAATATCTCAACCTGATGAACATCACCTTTCCAAATGGCATCGATTAATCTGCTTATAACAAATGGTTCTTTTGCTTGCTGAATTTTAAAAACAAATTCATATGGTAACAAGGTCTTTGTATTTATTGAATTTACCACCAATTCTGTCATTTCATCAGCAAAGAATTCGCAAGGTTGTGTTGCTGCATAAGAGCCGGTTTCTTTTTTTATTAGAGAAATTGTACTGGCGTTTTTAAAATCCTTTTGGAATTTGTACATCATCTTTGAACCGTTACCAAATCTTTTTGTTAGATTATCATAATGTGCATTATGAAAAAATTCATGGAAAAATGGACCTAGAATATGGCAGTATGGTGCTCTTTTTTGTTTAAACAATTCAATTAATTCATCTTAAACAGTAATCCGAGATTGTGAGTCACCCCAATTTTTTCCCGCATTTATTATTACAGTCCCTAAAGGGAAGTTTTTACGAAATTTGTTATATAACTGGCTTTCTGAGGGATACACAGTACATATACCAATATTATTACTATATGATGTGCCGCTTAAATCTTTTAACACAATGTTAGTCGGTTTTACAAATCCCAGTTTATGAAAGACATTTACAGCTAAAGCAGCCAAAGAAGCAAAAAAGGGATTGTTTCCGAAGTCAGTATTTATCTGAAATCTACTTGCTAGCTCTCTGGCAATTCGGTCAGGGTTCACATTTTCTGCACCTCTGTATATTGCATTATAAGCAAGCACAGATTCTAAGATTTTTTTAGATTGCCAAGAATTCTCCTTTCTCAGGTTTTGAACATAGTTAGCGGAGTACAAGGCTTTCTTTGGAAGATTATTTGACATATTATGTATAGTTGACAAATTCAATCTAATCTAGTGTCGCAGTTGCCGCGGCTTTCTTGAAATCAGACGTTTGGGAAAAATGTGGTTTTCCCTCACAAGGGGCGTTTCCTCTCTTCGTTCGGTCAGCCCCGTCCGGAATTTCGCTGTCTTGTAATTCCTTCCCGCTCGTTGCTGCCGCTGACTACGCTACGCTGCCGTCAGCTTCGCACTCGCTCACCGGGTTTCACCCGTCCGGAATTTCGCTGTCTTGTAATTCCTTCCCGCTCGTTGCTGCCGCTGACTACGCTAAGCTGCCGTCAGCTTCGCACTCGCTCACCGGGTTTCACCCGTCCGGAATTTCGTTCACCGCA
>CALUVO010000050.1 GCA_944324245.1 Candidatus Gastranaerophilales bacterium
ATTTTTATATTAAAAATGCTTGCTAAAATGCCAAAAATAGATATAATAGACTTTGTTAACAAAAAGGAGGTTCTTATGAACAAAGAAGAATTAGTAAAAGAAGTTGCAAAAAAAGCTAAAGTTTCACAAAAAGCAGCAGCTGATGTTTTGGCAGCAACATTAGAAACTGTTACTAAAGCTGTTTCTAAAGGTCAAAAAGTTACTTTAGTAGGTTTCGGTACTTTTGAACCCAGAAAAAGAGCTGCTCGTTCTGGTCGTAACCCTCAAACAGGTGCTACAATCAAAATTGCTGCAAAAACAGTTCCTGCTTTCTCAGCTGGTAAAAAATTCAAAGAAGCTGTTAAGTAGTAATTTGTTTTATTATAAAAAGCTCTTAAAGGTTTTTCCTTTGAGGGCTTTTTATTTTTATATCTAAACTAGTGTCGCTGCTCACTTAGTAAAAACAGTTTCACTACTGCCCACTTCGTTGCGCGTGTTCACTTTGTCAAAAAAATGTTTACATCATTTTCCTCTCACCAAACAATTCACTGGATTGATTTGTTCGGCAGAATCGTAAATGACTGATTGGGCTAGACTGGCTGCAACACCGGCTGAGCAAGAGCGAAGCCTGATGTTATGCCCCTACCTGGTGGCGCCATTTGCTACCTCTCTTAATTGTATTTTTCCTGGGATGCCACCTGCAAAAATAAAAAGCATTGGTTTCAGCCAATGCTTTTTATTTTTGTTATATTAACGTTTTTCTATTTTTGCAAAAAAGGAGGAATATCAATAATACTCATCAAATCGCTCTGAGTTTTTTGCGGAGAAATTGCCGGTTTTGGCTGCGCAGATGAAGGGTTAAGCGCCTGCGCTGCATTAGAGTTAGTATTTAATGAAGTATTGCTTCCTGTATTAAAAGAATTAGAGAAGAAATCAATTGCGCTCAATGATTTTGAAACTTCTTTTTTAGCAGATATTTCCGGTGTTTTCATTTCAAAACCTGTTGCTATAACAGTTATTTGAATTTCTCCTTGAATTCTATCATCAATAACAGAACCAAATGTAAAAATAGCATCTTCTGCAATTGCATCGTGTATAACTTGTGCAGCTTCTGTAACTTCGTGCAGTGTCATATCAGAACCGCCAGTAACGTTCATTATTATACCTGATGCACCGTTTATAGAAGTTTCTAACAAAGGTGAATTGATAGCAAGTTTTGCTGCTTCCATTGCTCGGCCTTCTCCAGAACCTCTGCCAATACCCATAAGAGCAGAGCCGCTGGATTGCATTACTGCTTTAACATCTGCAAAGTCAACGTTTATCATACCTGGAACAGTTATTATATCAGATATGCCCTGAACACCTCTTAAGAGGACTTCGTCAACAACCTGAAAAGCTTCTTTCATTGTTGTTCTTCTTTCAACAACTTCAAGAAGTTTATCATTAGGAATAACAATCAAAGCATCTACAGTTTCTTTTAACTTTTCAAGCCCCTGCATTGCCTGATTCATTCTTCTTTTTCCTTCAAAGCTGAATGGTTTTGTAACTACACCGATAGTTAAAGCACCTAGTTCTTTTGCTATTTTTGCAACTACTGGTGCTGCACCTGTACCGGTACCGCCGCCCATGCCTGCAGTAACAAATACCATATCTGCACCGTCAAGTGCTTGTACAATCTGGTCTCTTGTTTCTTCAGCAGCTTTTTCACCTACCGAAGGGTCACCGCCTGCACCAAGACCTTCTGTTAGTTTGCTGCCTAGTTGAATTCTATTTTCAGCTAATGACATTTTTAAAACCTGTGCATCAGTGTTCATTGCCCAGAAGTCAACGCCTGTAAGACCGGCTTTTATCATTCTGTTTACGGCATTTCCTCCTCCGCCACCTGCACCTATAACTTTAATGTCGGCTACATTTGCTGCTTGCGGAGTTTCAGTTTCTTGTTCTTTATCTCTTCTGCCGAAGATATCTGGTCCGAAATTTTCCACTTATTTTCCTCTTTCAATCTAATCTTTTTTACCGAAAGGTTAATCTAATCTAGTACCACAGTTGCCACCGGCTGGCCGCAGCTGGCACCTGCACACCTTTTCAAATGACACTCAAAAAATTCGTTCACATCATTTCATTCCTTATCACGAATTTTTCTTGTACATTTATATTACAACTTAATATTTATAGTATTTTAAAAAAATTAAATAGTAAAGAAAATTAAGATATTTTAATACTTTTTTTAATATAAGTTAAAGATTCTCATCCAAAAATTTTTGTCTGTTATATTATAAAATTGTGTTGTCTATTCTTGATATTTTTAGTGTTAACATTACTTAATATTTCAGGGAAATATGCGCAAATTTTAATTTTCACCATTTTTTATATATATAGAAGTGTGTTTAAGGTGGGATATGAAAGTACAGCCAAATCTAAATAGCAAATTAGCAACGCAGTTCACTACAGCTGCAAAAAGCAGACCTGCTTTTAAAAGTGTCTATTCACCTAAAAATTATACTAAAATCAGGTCTTTGTCAGATTATATATATGAAAATTCAAAAGGCCCGAGAAAAATTTTATTATCTATGTACAAAAACAGCGGAGAGATGTTAAATAACTGGATTACGTTCTTTGGCACAGCCGCTGTAGCTCCCATATTTATTGCATTCAACCCTATCTCAAAAGAAGATAAAAACAGCAAAGAATATACAGCATTAAGACAGCCTATTTCCGGCGGTATTACAATTGCCACACAGTTTTTTGTAATGTCTAACTTTAATAAAATGCTTGATAGGCATGCTGCTTTATTTGGCATAGACGAAATAGATTTATCGGCAAAACCGCCAAAATCAGTTTTGATTCCAAAATTAAAATTAGAATACCGTAACTACGCAGCTGATTGTGCGGTAAAGGGTGTTGTGCCCGTTGCAAAAAAAGAGTGGATAAATTCTCAGGTTCGAAAAATTCAGGATGATGCATTTTATAACACGCTGGATACTTTAAGAAAAACAATGGATGTTTCAAAGCTTAAACTTGAAGATTTAGTAAAGATTGAAACTTTAAATGAAAAAAGAAATGAATGTTTTAAAAATGTTTTAAAAGAAGTGTTCAATTTTAATCAGGAAGCAATTGATGCATTACCGGATTATGATACTTTCAGGAAAAAATCCGGAAAGAAAATTTGTAAGATTAGAGAATTAGATTACAACGCTGTTTTAGACAAAATAGATTCCCGTGCAATGGAATTGGCAAAAGAAGATATGCAGCATTGTATTAATGTTGAATCAAAGGTGAAACTAAAAACCTCACTAATAAGAAGAGACTTAATAAACGAATTAAAAAAAGAAATATCTAAAGATAAAAAGCTTTTAAGATACCAGAATTTAGCCAATTTAAATGAATTAACAGAAAATCAAAAAAAAGATTATCAATCATTAATAAAAAAAATTAAATCGAACCTGTATCAGAAAAAAATGGAATCTTTAAGAGCTGAGTATGAAACTCTTTTAAAAATACCTGAAGAAAAATTAACAGATGAACAATTTATCCAAAAACAGGTATATGAAAAATTAAAATCCAGAAGCCATAATCTAATAAATGAATTAAAAGACCATGGTGAGACATTAGATAGCGCAATAAGACGCGTAAAAATCAAAAAGTATTTAATAAATAAAATTAACAGATCCGAAGCTAAGTTTAAAGGCTTTAAAGACAGAGCAGGTGTTATTGTCGGTCTGTTAATTCTACCAGCAACATGCGGTATTTTAAACTGGGCATACCCAAGAATAATGGAAAAATTGTTCCCAAAACTCAGTGCCGCAAAATCCGCATCAAAAGAAAAAAAACTAAAAGTTTTAACACAATCTGATGCTGATAAAGATGCAAAGGGGGTTAAATAATGGCTCCTGTTATTAATGTAAGAAACTTATACAGAAACATAATCAACAGTAAATTTATGCAGAAATGGATACCTGAAGATCCGGCAAAAGCGGCATCCGGTCTGGCTTTATTATCCACTGTAACCAAAGATGCTGTTAATTGCGGGTATTATACTTATCAAAGTTACAATAACGAAAGAATCCCGGAAGATAAAAGAAAATTTGTTGCAGCCAATGATTTATCAAACGGTTTTTATAATGTAGTAATTCCATTGTTGTTAAAAGGACCTATTGATAAATCCAATAAATATATTTTTGATACATATTTCAAAAAATATTTCAGCGAAGCTGCTGCGAAAAATATATACAACAAAATAAAAGATACTAATTCTCAGTATACATTAGAAATGATTAGAGATAATTTGTCCAAAAAATCACTTGGATTTGCGAAATCAGGGTTAGGTGTAATATTCACTCTGGTTGTTTCTCAAATTATCTGTAAAAGAATAATAACACCGACACTGGCAACTCCTTCAGCTGACTATATAAAAAAATTGATGGAAAAAATGGAAGCATCTAAGGCTAAAAAAGCAGAATGCAAAGATATGATAGAAAATGATTCTGTTGAAAATAATTTTAAACCTTCTGTATATATCATAGATTCTAAAACATTTGAACCATTTGATAATTTAGTCAAAAAATCACTAAAATACAAATTATAACACCAATCTTAGGAGAAATAAAATGAGTATATCCCCTGTATATTTAAATTTAACCAATTTCCCCAAAAGAGTTGCTCAAAATAAGCTACAATCACCAATTAACAATCCTATCAAAAATACAAGAAAGGATGTTGTTAGTTTTAGTGGAGAATTTGACAACGATTTTTCCTCTAATAGCATAGATACAAGCTTATGGTCTGAGGAAAAAAAGGAAGCTTGGTATGAATTTTTTGAGCGAAATTATTTAGATAAAATTGATGAATATTTCAGTGTAGATGAGATGTTTGAACGGGCTAAAAGTGATCCTACCGGGCAAGAATACGAGATTATAAATAATTTAATAGAAATATTTGATGATATGTATACAGATGATGATGTGTTGTGGGATTAAGCTTTATTTACAAAATTTTTCCAAATATGAAATACAGGTATACCTGCGATTGTGATAAACAGTCCCGGTATTGTGTATAAGGGTTTGTATATAGCTAGACATATTACTATGTATGTTGCCAGTATCAGAAATGTTACAGGGAAAAAATTGTTTATTCTAAAAGATTTTTCCTTTTGAGGATATTTCTTTCTGTACACAAACACTCCTGCTGTAACAAGAATGTAAAATACCAAAGATGCAAATATTACAAAATCAAGAAGTTCAGAATAATTGCCCCACAGTATTAATATACAAATCCATATACACTGTGCCCAAAGAGAATTTACAGGGACTTTAGTCCTTCTGTTTATTACGGCCAGCGGTCTAAAAAATGCTCTGTCTTTTGCCATTTTATAGTATACTCTGGAACCGGTCAGAATCATCCCGTTTGCGCAGCCGAATGCCGAAATCATAATAATTACTGCAATTATATCTTTGCCTATTGCTCCGAAAATTTCTTGTATAGTACGTGCCGCAACTATATCCTGCGGGGCTGTTTTTATTGCTTCTAGCGGAAGAACTCCGATATATGTCATATTGATTAACAGATAAAGTGACACAACAAGAATTACGCCATAGATAAGAGCCCTTGGTATATTTTTATTAGGATGTTTTACTTCTCCGGCAATAAAAGTTATATTGTTCCAAGTAATTGATGCAAATAAAGCTCCAACTATTGCTACAGCCAATGTGTTTATTGTTGAAAAGCCTATGGGAACTGGCATGCTTAGATTATTAGATAATACCTGAAATTTAAACCCAAAAATTAGTCCTATAATAACTATTGCACTAAGTGATAAAACCTTTGTGACAGTAAAAATATTTTGTGTAATTACTCCGTATTTAATGCCTCTGGAATTTAAGTAACTTAAAAAAATAACAGTTATAATAGAAAACAACTGCTGGGTAGAAAAATTAAAATGTCCTATATTAAATAATACATTATCCGTACTGATTACCGGTGCAATAATTCCGAAGAACTTGGCAAAAGCAACGCATACAGCGGCTATTGTTCCGGTCTGTATTACAAGAAACAGAGTCCAACCGTATAAAAAAGCTATTTGTTCATTAAAAATTTTTTTCAGATAAACATACTGACCGCCCTCGTCAGTAATATTGGAGGCAAGTTCGCACAAGGAAAGCCCGCCGCATAATGTAATAAATCCTGCTATGCACCATATTAAAATAAGAAGTAATCCTGAATTTACCTGTCTTGCAATATCAGCAGAAACTATAAATATTCCGCATCCTATCATAGAACCGGCAACAATTGATACGGCATCTGGTAGTGTTAATGTCCTTTTAAAATCTTGACTCATATTTATATATTATTATAAAAATTGATTCTAAAGTTTGAAAAGAAACTTTTTGATGTAATATTATTTACTTTCTTTTGCAGTTCTTTAATTTTTTCTGCACCATTTTGAGTAAAACCGAATATTGTAATTTTATGCTGCTTTACTATTTTTGTATTCTCAAGATTTTCAGCAATTATATTTAAATATTTATCTGCATTTTTTAATACGGTTTTCCAGGATTTATAAAACGGTTTTTTTGACTTTATAATTCTGCCGGATTGATTATCTATTGTGAGCTGTGTTTTGCCCATTACTAATTTTGTTTCTCCTCGCATTTGTGATTCGGCCGGTATTTTTTGTATAAAATGTCTTCCGTCAACAAATTCTGCTTGGTCTCCTACTGACAACCTGTTTAATATTTTTGCGCTAAAGCTGTAACCGTCATCAGCATATTCTGTTTTTGAATTCATTTTTGTTAAAATATTTTTTATATTATTAAATGAGTTTTGTGTTATTATTCTTGTTTTCATATATATTTTGTTTCCTAAATTATAAATATTATACATAAAATCTCTGTGCAGCTTAAATATTAAATTTTCTTAATATTTATCTTGGCTCTGGCAAATTTAGATATTTACTCTTGTTTCTTTTTATAAAATCAGGAGATTTTGTATGAAAGTTGCTTTAAATAATAATTCAATATATATTAACAAAAATATTTACTCAAACAGTAATGCTCAAAAGATTGACACGGATAGAATACAAAATAAAGATGATGCTGGATTCAAAAATGAAAAATATGCAAGCATACCTTCATCATATTTTGTTAGTTTTGGCAAAAAAACTGAACTTCCACATATAACAGAAAAAGATATAAATATAGCTGTAACTTGTATAGGACATGGCAATATAAAAGGAAACACAAGAGATGTTTATGACTTCAGATGTCCTATGCAGAGTGTATACGGCATAGAGTGGTATAAGAAATTTAATAATCCGCATATTATAAGAAATGGTAATCTGGATGAGAAAATAAACGGTGAAACTACAGCTCTTGTTATTCCTTTGCACCCTCGCTCCAGTGGTATTCGAGGACAGGATAATATGACTCTTTTGATAAACGGTAATATTCCTAAAGAAATACTGGATGAACTTATTGTTTATATGACTAAGGCTGGTATCTTAAATGATTCACCGCTTTACAATGTGCGTTATTATGTAAATTCTACTGAACCTAAAGAGTTTATGTCTAATCCGAAAATAAAAACAATCGTTGCAAACTTTTTCAGGAAAAAAGAAATTGAACAAACAAAATTTTCTTCTGCCTCAGGATCTGCAAATAAAGGACTGAAGACGTCGGATATAAATATTGTAAATATTGACAGGAAAGTGGATTCGAATAATTCAAGAGAAATAAAAGATTATTTGAGAGATTTTCTTAAAAACGGTAAAAAGTTTACAGTTATTTATGATAAATATTCAGAAAATAATAATCAAAAAGATATGACTGTTCTGCTGATACCATCTACAAAAAGCGATTGGGACTTTATAACCGTGACAATAGATAAGAAAATATCTGAAGATAAATGTAAGGATTTAATTAATCATCTTGTTAAAAATAAAATGGCGAATGTTGAAAATCCAACTTTTAAAAATGCAATTGTTGAATATGTAAACAGAAATAATTTATAAATTTGTGCTGCGTATTGCGCTAAATAATTTAATATAGTAAATTATTTTAAATAACTAAAAAGTAAAATGGAACAAGTATGAAAATTTTTTCTGTCAAAAATTCGGTTATAAAAAGAGTTTTTAATTCAAATAAACATTCTAAAATTGTTAGTAGTCCATTAAAGCCGGACTGCAAAACTAATATAATAAATTTGGACACAAAAGATAAAACAACAATTTTTCAAAAAATTAAGAACCAAATATCTGACTTTAGAGAATTTTGTGCCGATGTAAGACATGGCTGGAGAAGGAATTGTGTCTATGTAAAATGCGGCGATGAGTGGGTAAGAGAACGTGATATTCCAAACTGTGCAAAGGGTTTTGAAGAAGAATATTTAATCAGAAAACCCTTTAGAAAAGATAAAATTATTGATGCAAAAACATATTATGAGGATAAATGGTAGCTGTTTTTCATCTCTCTATTTTCAACCTATTTTATTTTTTGCCATATCAGAGGTGTTTTTAATACATTATCCGGACTCAAGCCTTCTATTACACTTGCATATAATGGTAAGAAATGACGGTTTTTCTTCAATGTTTCAATAACAGGATGTTTTGTCATAAATCTAATATTTCTTGATTTGTCACCCAAAATTGTTTCACAATCCGGTACCGAGTTATCAGCTATATAAAGGTGTTCCTGTAAATGGCTGCCAAGTACAAATATACCGTTTACTTCCAGCTTATTATAAATTTTTTTAATAAGTTCGTTTATTACTTGCCTTTTGTTAATTTCGAGATCAGGTCTGTCTCCATATTTTAGCACTCCTGTCAAATCGTTTTTGGTTAACTGATAAATTGCATTTCGGAAAAACACAGCACCGGCTTTCTTATTATTATTGAATTTTTCTATATTACTAATGTCAGCATTAGCAAATTTTATGTTTTGTTTAAGAGATTTGGCAGGTGCAAAATATCTTTGTGGATACAGGTCTATATCACCAAATTTTATTGAATATATGAAATCTGAAACATTAATAAAATTCTTTGGCTTTATCGTTTCATTAAAATTTTTGTGAAATATGTCGGATAAATATTTTTTGTTTACTTCTTTATTATCGTTTAATAAAAAACCGTCTTCTGCAAGCGGGTGTATACCATAAATGCCTCTGTTTGCAAAATTAACAGCTTCTTTAGAAATATCCAGAGAATAAATTTTGTATTTTTTCCGATTATGCAGGAGCGTATTAACTGATAGTGCTTCTTCTCCGTTAGAACCTGCATAAATCAATATGTCAGTTCCCTGCGGAAATTCTTTTTCAATAATATCAACAGCTTTTTGCAAAACCTCTGTATCGTGGTAAAAGTTAGTACTTATGGAATTACCTGTATTTTTATCTATTTTATTGTAACTTTTAAATGCCGGTTTAAAATTGTATTCGTGTAATGTACTGATTTTCATATTTATAGAAAATCAGTACAAAAAATTTTTTGCTTTATTTTTAGCACTAAAATCCAATACGGCCTGTAAATCCGATTTCTTTGTATTTTGTAGAAGCATATGCACCTAAAGAGAGCTGACTATTATCCATAAATCGTTTATTGTAGTTTGCATACAACGCTGCATCATCTTTAAAAACACTGACACTTGTGCTAAATGATGAGTTAAAATTAATGCGTCTGCTGTATCCTGCATTTAATCCCGGATTATCTTTATTCAAATACATATTTCCATATACATTGTAATAATTTGTGTTATAAGATGCTTTTAATTTTCCGCTATTATGGAAAGGCTCGTATTCAGCACCTGCGCTAAAGCTCACCTGCGGATTGTATTGTTTTTTTACATTGAATCCAACCATTTTATCAAAGACATCAACATTGGAACTCACGGACAACCCGTCTTTTATTTGATGAGTTGCTTCTACTCCGTCCAGACTTACGTCATAGTCTAACTCTTTAAAGAATTTTGATGTTTGTTTTACTACAGGAAATTTTGGACGCATTGCTGTAGAAGTCGCGTCCGGTACAGTCTTTTTGACGTTATTCTCTATTCTTTCTATAGTTAGTGTTGGTACATTATCTTCTGATTTTTTCTTGGGTTTTATGCGTTCTAATATTTCTTCGCCTAAATCTTCTGCTTTTCGCTCAATTGTGTTTATCTGCGGCTTATACTGATATTCTGCAGCACGAAGTATCTTATCATCTGAGTCTGTGTCTTTTAATACTTTATAAAATAAATCAACTTTATCAGGCATATTTATCCTCTCTTGTATATATAAAGTATATACAAGTATTTTTATTGCTTATATTTAGCACAATTATTAATATTTGTTTACAGATAGTTATAAAATTTTTGTAAAATATATTCTATTCATACTTAACAATTTACTTAATATAATTTAAAATTATTTTAGTTTTCTGGCAAAAAATATTTTTATGTTTTTTTATGTGAAAAAAAGGAGAATAGTGTATGATTTCAAAAATTAATTATGGTATTTCCCAAGCAGCGGGTTTAAATGTTCAGAAAAATACGTCAGTTCCAGTAGATGCACAATCTAATCATCCGGCAGTCAATAACCATTCAGCTTCAAAAAATGTAGCATTTAAAGGTTTTTGGAAAGATATGATTAATGACTTATTTTCTTCAAATAATCAAGGCGATATTTTGAATGATGAAACGGTAAATTTGATTGAAAGAGCAAGAGCTAACCTGCTTTCTAAAAACAGAAAAAAAGGTTCTGCATTAGCTCAAGACGGTACTTTGATAAGATATGAAGTTCTTAATAACGGAATTTCATTAGATTTGGACAGCCCCTCAAAAGAATTTAAACGAAAATATGGAAACGACCGCATAGGTATTGCAACAGAAGATAATGTTGTTACCTGGTATACAGAGACGGCAACATTTATGATTCCTGAATTAGAAAAAGGTACAATTGATAAACCTTTAATGGAATACCTGCCTGTTTTGTGTAAAATGAAGTAAACAGATATAAATAAAAGCCTTTTGCTATATCAAAAGGCTTTTTAAATAAACAAAGAAATAAACGAATATAAACGAGCCCAGAAACAGCCTCTAACATTGTTATATTTTTATATTGAAGTAAAGCTTTGTTAAATTCAAGCAATTTTTATCAGAAAAAAACTTTATATAAATATTAGAGGAAATAAAGGAATGTTTTATGGGAAACTACGATTTAGGGATAAATCTTGCAAAAGATGCTGCAAACTTTTTGAAAGCAAAAAGTGCAAAATCTCTATTGTACAAGGATACACATCTATTTTTCATGGAATAAATCCCATATTAACTTACCAGCAAACAGGGAAAGCTTTCGAATTACCGCGGTTTTGCACTGAAGAAATGAAACAGGCGCGAAAGATGAACAGAATTGCTTTAAGCCAAATAAAAGTTGCAGAAAATTCAGCTTATTCTAAAGCAGCCCCAGAAGATTTAAGACGTTTAGTTTCAGAAACAATTGAAGATAGCTATTCCAGAGTTAGGTGGACAAACCCAAAAGACGGTAAAGTTTATAATCTTTTAAAACAAGGTGAAACGCAAGATGGAAAAATTCTTGTTCGAATTCTTGATCAAGACGGTGTATTTTTAAAAGAAGCAGAAATAATACCAAAAGAGATAGCTATTATTGATAATAGTTATGGACACGCATTTGAATTACCATTTTATATTAATAGCGTAAATATTCCAAATGAACTTAATGAATTATCACACGCAAAAGCAGTTGAAATATTTGCTAAAAGAAATAATCCTTTTGCAAGATATACAATGTTTGAAATAGGGTGTAACAGCCGTTCTTCTCTTATTGATACAGACAAACTAATTAATCATCTAAAAAATTTACAACAAGGAAAAAGGTATGATTATGTCAACTGTTCAATTGGTTCGGAAACTACTAATATAACTGAAAATAGCGAAGAAATATTCAAGAAAGTATGTGCAGAAGTAGATAAATTGAATGCACAGCGTGGAAGCCGAGTATTATTTGCAAGTGGTAATAGTGACGGCGGACCATTTCATTGTAAAGCAGTGAATAGATATCTTTTAAATTCTAGTACTGCAGAAGGAGTAGGTTCATTGAACAAACAAGGACTAATTTCCAGTTTTTCTTCTTCAAAAAATTCAAGGTTTTGTCAACATTATGAACAAGGTGAGTTTTTAATAACTAAAACTACTAATGGATTCAATATTACCGGTCAAGACGGTACAGATATCGTTTTTAGTGAAAAAAATCCGTTTGTTGGAATGAAGTTAGGTGATATTCTTGAGGCTTGTGATGAAAATCCGGAAATGTGTAAATATATGCAAAAATTAGGCTTCAAAAACGGTGGAGAAACTATGGATGACATAGCACATCTTTATTTACCTAACGGTATACGAATTGAAGGAACATCCTTTGCAACTCCAATACGTACTGCAAAATTAGCACTCGATGATATGATGAAAGATATATTGTAATCATACATTTGTATAATAAAATTTATTACACTGAAACACTTGGTGTTGGGGTACAAATCAACAACCCAAACCTACAACTGTACGTACATTCCTCCACTGCAATGAATGTACTTAATTCATTCAATCATAATAATGTTCAAAACGGCTAGTGTTCACACAATGCACATGGCATATAATAATAAAAGCCCTAAACATTTGTGGCTCAGGCTTTTTAAATGGAGGAGGAGGTGGGATTCGAACCCAACGAATTTGATAAATTGGGCGAAAATACTGCATCCTAGACCTCCTTGAATTAAATCATTTTTCATTGAATTAGCATATAAAGTGGACACAGAATGGACACAGTTTCTATGTCTTAATTTTGAATTGTTAATATTCAGATTCTACCAAAAACATATATAAAAATAAAACAACAAATGGAGAAATAAAAATGACAACAAAAAAATTACAAAGTATTATTGAAAACAAAGAAAATACACAAACTCAAATGATAAATGTTAATGATATTATAGTCGATGAATCCAAACGTCTACGCTCAGCCGGTGATATAAAACCAATAAAAGACAGTATTGAAGCACTAGGAGACTTAATACACCCAATTATTATTGATGCAGATAATAATCTTGTAGCAGGTTATCACCGACTTTTAGCGTATAAAGACTTAGGAAAATCAGAAATCCCAGCAAGAGTAATCGACAAAAATATCAATAAAGAATTAGTTGAAATTGATGAAAATCTCATTAGAAATAATTTAACAACACTGGAAACCGCACAACAACTGCAAAAAAGAAAAGTGATATATGAAGAAATATATCCTGATAGTAAAGCTGAAAGTATTAAACGAAATAATTTCGCTTCGGTATACTCCATTAAAAGTTTTACAAAAGATATGTCA
>CALUVO010000051.1 GCA_944324245.1 Candidatus Gastranaerophilales bacterium
TCCAAATTGGCAAGAACACGAGTTTAAGGCTTTCCAAGAATTTATTAATTCTCAAAATCTTGGATACGAATATATTGGCTATGTTTATACACATGAACAGGTTGCAGTAAAAATTTTGAACAAATAGTTTTTAGATAAGGAGAAATGCAATGCCTAAAGTATCTGTCATCATACCTGTATATAACGTTGAAAAATATCTGAGAGAATGTCTGGATAGCGTTGTTAATCAGACATTAAAAGATATAGAAATCATTTGTGTAAACGATGGTTCAACAGATAGTTCTCTCGACATACTGAATGAATATGCGTCTAAGGATAATAGGATAAAAATTATAGATAAAAAAAATACCGGTTATGGTCATTCAATGAATGTCGGTATTGATAATGCAACAGGAGAGTATCTTGGTATCGTTGAACCGGATGATTACATAGAGCTTGATATGTACGAAACGCTTTATAACAAAGCAAAAGAATTTGATTTGGATTATATAAAAGGAAATTATTATAAATATTCTACCATTCCAAACATTACGAACAAAAAGTTTGTTCCTTTTGATAAAACAGATATTTATGGAAAAGTAATAAACCCCAACAATTATGTAAAAACTTTTATTGGAGCTCTAACCATTTGGGCTTCCATATATAAAATAGATTTTTTAAAACAAAACAAAATTAGATTTTTAGAAACACCGGGAGCCTCTTTTCAAGATATAAGCTTTGGAATAAAGACCATATTTTCAGCAAAAAAGTCAATGTATATAGAAAATGTGTTTTATCATTACAGAACAGATAATATAAAGTCTTCTGTAAAAAGTAATAGCAAGATATTTTGTGTATGTGATGAATTGCAAGAACTCGAAAATTGGTATTCATCAGATAAAGAAAAAATGCTTATTATTAACGCATTAAAGATAGATAAATATACGTGGAATTATAATCGGTTAAATCAAGAAGGAAAAAAGAAATTTATAAAAACATACAAAAAAGAGATAAAAAAAATATTTAGCAAAAAAATATACAATGAAGAAGCTATGTTACCAGAAACTATAATTTTTTGCAAAAGAATTTTCTATAATTCAGAAAAAAAATTATCTTTTATGGAAAATCTTTTTAGTATACGAAATTCCTATGACAGAAGTCATAAAATTATTACTGTTTTAGGAATAAAAATAAAATTAAAAAGAAAAAAATATGAAATAGAAAATCTGAATTCGAAAATTTGCAAAATTAATAAAGAAAATTCTTTATTAAAGAAATTCGTACCAAAAGAGCTTCTAGATTATGTAGAAATACATTTAGTCGAACATTGCAATTTAAATTGTGCAGGATGTACACATTTTTGTCCTGTTGCAGATGAATCATATCTTGATATAGAAACTTTTACAAAAGATTTAAATCGTCTTGCTGATTTGACTAATAAGCAACTCGGAAGGCTTCGTCTGATGGGCGGAGAACCGTTACTTCATCCTGAATTAAATAAATTTATTGAAAAAGCAAGAGAAATTTTTCCTGACACTAAAATTTCAGTAGTAACAAATGGAATTTTATTAAACAAACAAAGTCAGGAGTTTTGGGATTGCTGCAGCAAGAACAATATATTGATAACAATAAGCGGATATCCGATAAAACTTGATTATGACTTTATAAAAAATAAAGCTATAAAAAATAAAGTGGATTTACATATACAAGAAAATAAAGACTCAAAAGCAGAATTCTGGCACTGGGTTATGGATTTAAACGGCGGGCAAAATCCGACGGAAAGCTTTAAACTCTGTTATCACGCTAACAAATGTATATTTCTTAAAAAAGGTAAGCTATATACATGCCCGATTATTGCAAATATATGTAACTTCAACAAATACTTTAATAAAAATCTGGAAGTTACAAATCAAGACTATATAGACATATATAAGGCTGCAAATATTATGGAAATACTAAACTTTCTTGCAAAACCTGTACCGTTTTGTAAGTATTGCGATATTCAACATATGACCTGGCATAATCCTTGGAAAGTTTCAGAAAAAAGTATCGAAGAGTGGACATAAAATTTTGTTAGGAGTATAAGATGTCACAAATATCAATAATCATACCTGTTTATAACTCAGAAAAATATCTGGAAAAATGTCTTGAATCTATGTTAAATCAGACGTTTAAAGATATTGAAGTTATCTGTATAAATGACGGATCAACAGATAATTCTTTAAAAATTCTAGAAGAATATAAAAATAAAGACTCTCGTATAAAAGTTATAAACAATAAAAATCAAGGACCGGGATTATCAAGACAGTGCGGACTTAATAACGTTGACCCTAACAGCAAATATCTCATGTTCTGCGATAGTGATGACTGGTATGAGCCTGATATGTGTGAAAATATGTACAATGCCATTGAACAGCAAAATGTAGATATTGTAATGTGTGATACTAATGTACATATTATAGAAGATGATTATAACAATGCCCGATTAAACGGCTGTATCAGCAACAGAAAAATAAAATTAATAGGATATCAACATATTGATGAAACGAACATTTATAAGATTTCATCTTTACTTTTTAATAAAATATTAAAACTGGATATTATAAAAAATTACAACATTCAATTTCCAGACGCAAAAATGCATGATGACAGTACTTTTATATTTCAATATTTGCTGCTTACAAAAACCTACTATGGTGTTGATAAAGAACTATATAATTACGCATACAGAAAAAATTCTCTTGTATATAATGCTTTTAATAATATTGATAAAGAATTATATTACCCATGCCTTAATTGTATAAAACTTTTAGATAAATTTTCAAGAAATTTTGCTAGTCTTAATTTAGACAAAAATTATATAACTACTCGAATGAATAATTTTTTTAACTATGACTATAGTCATTTAATTAAGAAAAAACATAAAATAAAATTACTAAAAAAATTACATTATATTTTAAAAAGTATTGATTATCTACCAAAACATAAAGAAATTCTTTTATTAATAAAAAAAGGACAAATATATCAGGCTGCAAGTTGTTTAGATAAAAAAATTTACCTGTCACCGATACAAAAAATCTTTTCAATAAAAAATTCATATGACAAAAAGCATAAAATTATTACTATTTTAGGAATAAGTGTCAATATTAAACGGAGAGAAAATTAATGTTTGAACAAGGATATTATGAAAAATTAGGGTATAAAAATAAAAAAAACTATAAAGATTATAGAAAAAAATACAAATCGGCATGTAGCGCATCACAAATTTCTTTTTTACTAGGAATTCTTTCTGATTTTAAATTTTTTGATGGAAGAAACATTGAAAATGTTTTGGAAGTCGGGGTATATAATGGAGTTACTTCTTTGTACATGTTAAAAGAAGGATGCAAAAATACAGAAAATTATAAACAATATGGAATTGATATAGGAGATACAGAATTTTTTGGTGAAGCTGTTTTTAAAGAAGCAACTGCTGAAGAATTAGAACATTTTTCTTTATATAGAAATTCAACTGCTCTTGATATCGAAAATGTTATACCCAAAGATACACAACTAGATATGGTTTTTATTGATGCAGGACATTCTCATCCGCACCCGCTTATCGATTTACTTTGTGTGCTACCCTATTTACATGACGAATCTATTGTAATGCTCCATGATGTTATTAATTACATGAGACCTAATGCATGGGGTGAAAGTTTTATTTTTGAAGCCTGGATATATCCAAAATATAGAAATATTAATATTTTCGCTAAAGAGACAAAAGAAGAAACACTGGGCGTGATAGAAATACCTAAGGATAAAAATGAACTTTATGAAATGTTATTAACTGTGGCAAAATTGCCATTTAGAGCTGCACCATGGAAGTTTGATGATATTTATTTAGGAATCAATGAGAAAACTATACATAAGCTCCACGATTTTATGCTCAGACATTATGATAATGAGTTTACAGAAGAAATTATCAAATATTTTTATACTAATTTAGAAAACTACAGAAAAGAATGGCTTTTAAGAGTACACGAAACACGATTTTATAATTATTTATTTGAATCAGTTAACAAATGTACACAGAAAATTTCAATATTAGAAGATAAAATGAACTTACTTGATTCTGATTTTAAAATTAAACGAGCAAATCAAAATGTTAAATATACATTTTTGCAAAAGATATTTTCAATAAAAAATTCATATGACAAAAAGCATAAAATTATCACAATTCTAGGAATAAAAATAAAATTTAAACGGAAACATGAGAGCTAGTCTGTAGCCTGTAGGGTGCAATTTATTGCACCCCGCTAAGCGGCTGCTATCGTTGCATATTGAAATCACATTGACACAAGAATAGACTCCGCAAGGCAGGTTATAGTATTATATACCTGCAGGGTAAACGATGCTTTTCTAAGAAACTTCGACACAACCTTAATACTTCGATTTCGGTCGATTGTTTCAAAGAAAGGAGGTCGCTTATGGAAAATATCAATTTAAGTTTAATAATGCTTTTTTTGATTTTGTACATAATAAAAAGCGGCTCTTACCCGAAAAGATAAGAACCACTTCGATTTCTACAAGGCATCCGGCAGTCTGGCAAGCTGCCACCCTGTATTTACATTATTTACTACAACCGCATACTTGTCAAGTGTGCAGTATGCAGCACGTATTGTGCAATTCATTGCACAATACACAACTTCAGCCATCGTACACACACGATAACTCTGAAGACAAAAGAATGGAACACCATTTCCGAGCTTTGGCAACAACTCTTAACATACTTACGCAATCAAAGATTGCTTGTATGTTAGAGTTTTGCATCCATCATTCTAAGGCTCGCCATAGCTCGCTAAGAATGAATGTATGTCGGTTTCGTATCAATTGTTAGTTAGCAAATCTTAAACCAATTGTTCCAAGAATAATCAATATAATAGATGCGATTTTTAAAAAATTAACAGATTCGTGTAAAAACACGATTCCGATTATACTAATTAATAATATTCCTAAAGAACACCAAATTGCATAACAAACGCTCATATCCATTGTTTTTAGAGCAAATGAAAGGAATAAGAAACAAAGAATATAAGAAAACACTGTTCCAATTGACGGTAATAAAACGGAGAATCCGTTTGATAATTTTAAGCACGTTGTAGCAAGCGTTTCAAAAACAATCGCAAGTATTAAGTATAGCCAACTCATAATATTTCCCCCTTTTTAAATAAGTATAACAATTTATAAGCAAGGAAAACCCCTTTTTTAGGTAATGTATAATTTTAAAATCTGTGCACAAAATAAAATTAGAATAAAATAATTTATTTTTACTTCCGTCCTTAAGAAAAATTTTCCGGCTAAAATTTCAAATGTCCTTGCCGAAAATAATCAAACCATTCGTACAAGTTTAAATATGTCCTAAACTTTCGCCACATAAGGGTTACAACCAAAAGTCAAGGGAACGGACTTCAACGGACACTTCGTGGACTTTTCAAGTAATTTGGTTTGATTATTTTCGGACACTTCCGGCAGGTTGAAACCTAAACACAAAGCCCCTTTAAGGGGTAAAATCATTTTAACCGTACAGGATTGAAATGTCTGGTTTAATACACCCACGGGCACCGTGGGTTCAACATAAAATTGGGGAAATGGCGGAGAGGGTGGCAGTAATGCACGATTTTTTTATTCACTGCGTTCATAAAAATCGGCATTCTGCATCCGTCAAACTACGACCCGGCTTTGCCTCGCCTTGTTTGTCGTAGCATTATGAACCCACTGACAAAGCTTTGCTTTGTGTGGGTTCAAACACTATTGTAAAGGAACACAAGGTTTGATTATTTGTTGCAGATAGTTTGACTATTTTTTGTTGTTCCTGTGTGGGTAAAGGTTATACATTTTGTAATATTTTGTAATCTCTATGCAATTTTTGAAAAGGATAATACTTTATATAAAT
>CALUVO010000052.1 GCA_944324245.1 Candidatus Gastranaerophilales bacterium
CAATTCCTGTTGTATCAAAGTTTGTCCTGCTGCCTTTAAATGAAAGTTTGTCCGATTTTTCTATACTTTCTGCTTTTTCATGTCCGATAACAACCGCAGCTTTGCTAAAATCACAATATTTGTTCAAGTAATTTTTAATATCATCAGCTTTTAAAGTATCTGCCATTGATAGATACTTCAAAAAATCCAAGTTGTTGTCATGCAAACTCTCAGAACCGAGTATAGAAACACTGTATGAAGAAGCATTTACACTTGTCAAGGTTGTTTTTAAATAAATTTTTAGTTTATTTAACTCCACCTGTGTCAGCGTATTTTGTTTTAATTCTCCGATTTTTTTATACAAATCATTGAGATTATTTTCGATATCTTTTTCTTTTGATTTTGTTGAAAATTCTAAAAAAGAAGTATCAATGCCTTCATCTTTTGTGTTTCGGATTTGAAAATCAAAATCTTTTTCATACTTAATATTTTTTAGATAAGCTCCAATAACTACTTTCATAAAATTACTCTGTATATCGTTATTAGGAGCACCAACAAACCCTACCAGAATGTTATGTGCATCTTTTTTATTTAATTGTGTATCTACACGTACAGTTTTGGTTATAGGAACAGTTTTAATTTTTGTCGGCAGATTTTCTTTTATTGCATTGTTTGGTTTATTAAAATATCTCGCAAACAACATTGCTATATTATCAGGTTCAACATCTCCGACAATAAATGTTGTCATGTTTTTATTCTGATAAAATTTGTCATAAAAAGCTTTTAGGTCATTTAATTGTATATTTTGAGTTAAATTTTTATAATTTTGCTGTTCTGCTACAGGCAAATTTGTATTGAAGAGTGTATTGGCAAGAACAGTTGGCAGTTTGTCACCTGCCGAATAGTTTCTTTGTATGTATTCGGCAGTAATTATTTTCTTTTCTTTTTCAAGATCTTTTTCAAAATTGTTCGGATTCTGCAAAAGTTCGGCCTGCGTTTTTATAACAGTTTCTATTTCTTTAGGATCATCAAAAGGATATTGCATAAAATACTTTGTACAATAATCTACTGTTTGGGCGCCTGTATCAAGTCCGAGTTTTTGTTTTATTTGAGAAAAAGTTCCTGATGATGTTTGCTTGCTGTCTTTGTATAACAAATGTTCTGTCATATGAGGAATATCTTCATTAATTCCTTCTTTAGAGGTTTTTACGGATGTAGTCATCATAAAAGGAGTTTTGCTTTTAACAACAGCCAGTTTATGTCCGTTTGGCAAGACAAAAATTTTCCCTTTACCGAGATATGGAATATCTATTTCGGAAACAGTTTGTATTGCAGGTTTTATTAAAGGAGAGCAGTATGCTTTAGAAATATTTAACGGTGCAGGCAAAAAACTGTTAAAAGCAGCAAAAGTATTAGAATCAAGCTTTTGTGCCTTAAAATTCTTTTTTAATTCTGGCTTAATATTCAGATATGTATTATTTACTTGCATACACTGTTCCTGATATTGTCTGAGGCCACATATGCATAAATATTACGACTCTGCCGAAGAAACAATTAAGTATTGTTTCTGAGAGGTAGGTCCCATGCACTTGTTGCGGGTGCCATTGTTATATGTTCAATATAGTACTTGTTTATTGCACCCGCTCAATAAGTAGTCGGAGTCAGTTGACAATATGAAATAAGTAAAACTTTAAAAAAAATTTTTTGAACAATTTTTATTTTTCTTTTCCAATAAATTCTTTAAAATTTACCATAAAAATTACATTTTTTAGAGGATACTGTTAACAAAACTCATGTAGTACCCTGTTAATATATAATTTTGCCAAAATTATATAATTTTTAGACTTGGATAAAAAATTTAAGAGGTTGAGACTTGAAAAAATTTCAATTCAGACTACAGGTAGTACTGGACATAAAGGAAAAATTACTTGAACAAAAACTCCTTGAACTTTCAAAAGTTCAAAGAGGGCTGCAAGAGGCTATTCAAAAGCAAAAAACTCTGGAAAGCTATCAGCTTGAGATAAACCATGCGCTTTTAAAAGTTTTTCAAAGCGGAAACGATTTAGACCTGGACGAGGTGCAAAGATACAAAGATTTTATCAACAAACTGCTTGTCGATATTTCTGCACAAAAAGTTGTTGTGCAAAACATAACAAAACTTCTTGAAGTAAAAAGAAAAGAAGTTAACGATGTATTAAAAGAAAAAAAAGTACTGGAAAAACTCAAAGAAAACCAGAAGAAAAAATATTATCAGGAGTTTGAACAGTATGACAGACGCGAGCTTGATGATATAGCATCATCAAGATACGGCAGAAGCGCCTAAATCCGGCTGCTGGACTTAAAAATCAAAAAACAGCACACACTGTTAATAAAACATTAATCCCGGGAGAAGAGGAAAAGAACAAAAATGACAGCACAGTTTACAAACACAGGAATAATACTACCGTCTAATTTGACGGCTGATGTTGTGTCTTCAAAACCTGATACAAACTATGCTGCTGCTGATGAAAAAGCATTCTCTTCCGCTCTTGACAATGCAGCAAAATCCTATGCCGATAAAAATACAAATAAAGTTGAAAACGTAAAAGACAATAATGATTATGCAAAAGACACAAAAGATTTAAATAAAACCGGCAATCACAGTGAAATTCGCGATGACAAAAACACAAATAAAACCGATAACAAAACAAATGATAAAAATAATGTAAAAGAATCTTCTGATGATAACAAAAATATAAAAGACGAAAAGGGAAATACTAAGGATACACAGGTTTCTGACAAAGAAACAGCCGAAACATATGATAACAATGAACCCGAAACAGAAAAATCAAAAATAACGTCAGAAGTCAAAGAACTCGGCGAAGCCGCGCTAAAACAGGTGGAAAATCTTTTACAGGATATTCAAAATAATGCTGTCTCTGTTGAAACAAAACCCGAGACAAAAACAGATATTAAAACTACTGTTGTAGACACAGAAGTCCCTGCAGTGCAAAATACTGCGGAAAATAATGCTCTAAATAATGCAAAAACAATTGCAAATGAGCAGATTCTTGCAAATCTGGAATATTCTCAGGAAACGCCTGAATTAAATCTTGAAAAAATAAAAAACATGACTCCGCAGGAACTTAAAGCACTTGTTGAAAATATACAAAAATCCGCACAGAGTACAGATACACAAATACAAAATCCGGAAGTGAAACTTGAAACTAATGCGGAAGTAAAACAAGCAGCTAAGCCGGAAACACAAACAGTTTCTATTGAAAATTTAACTCGGGATACATCTGATGAACCCAAAATCGATATACAAACCAATTCACAATCCGACAAAAAATTAACTGAAAATACAAAAGACAATCAGCAGGCAGTTTTAAAAACAGCAAAAGAAAATCTTGCGGCAGATACAGCAAGACTCACTGCAAATGTTGAACAGGCAGAAGAAACTCTGAATGTAAAACCGGTAACACCAAAAGACACAGAAGCTGACAAAACACCTGTTATTAAAGTAACGGAGGAAGTTGCCTCTCAGGTTAAAGAAAACGCATTTAACGGTATTGAAAACAAAGACAATACCTCAAAAATAAAAGATAAAGCCGTACAGACAATGACCGCTCTGCAGGATACTGATACAACCGTTACGGAATCAAAAATGTCAGATACAAACTCTGATTCAAAAGGCGGCAATTTAAATAACTCTAATAATTCTAACAACTCTGCAATGAATCAGGGCAGTGCAAATGCTGCCGAAACAGCGGCAAAACTGTCTGTGGATCAGGGTTCTGTAAGCCTGAACCAGTCAAACGGCGCAGAAGCTTTTGTAAGCAAACTCGATGCACAATTGAGTGCAATGCAAAATTCTTCTAATCAGGCAAAAACGCTGAATCAGACAGATATCATGTCTCAGGTGACTGCAAAATTTGAACAATTGCAGCAGCAAAGCTCAAACAAAGTTTCTATTGTCCTGCAGCCCGAGAATCTTGGCAGAGTATCGGTCGAGATTATGAACTCAAAAGACGGACTTGTTGCAAAAATGACAACAGACACACAGCAGGTAAAAGAACTTTTTGACAAAAACGTAGAAGCTCTTAAATCAAATTTAAGTTCTCAGGGTGTTAACGTCAACAGTATAAAAGTCGAATGTTCTCAGGAAAGCTCAAACCACGGTATGGAATTTGAAAGAGAACAGTTTCACCAGTCTTTTGAAAATCATCAAAACGGACAGAATCAGACAAATCATTCAAACAGCAATACACAATCTGCCTATGCTGCGGAATACGAAACTTCTCAAAATGAAGATGTTGAGGCAGAAAATACAACAGAAATTAAAAATACACAAACGACAATAAAACATAATGGTAAGGTAGACTATAAAGTCTAATTTTAAGGGGAGTAAAAAATAAAATGGCAACACTGGGTTCAATACAACAGGAATTAGTGACAATGCAGTCGCAGACTGCAGTAAATAAAGCAAAAGAACTTGCTGCAAACGGGGCTTCACAGGAACTCGACGGTGACGCATTTCTTATGCTTATGATGGAACAGTTAAAGAATCAAGACCCGATGGATCCTATGGACAACTCGGAAATGCTTGCCCAGCAGGCACAGTTTACGCAGCTGCAGGAACTGCAGGAGCTGAATGAATCAATTGCAACTAATAACATGATTCAACAGGCAAACAGTCTTGTGGGCAAAACTGTTCAGGTTGTGGACCCCAATAACACTTCAAGATTAATAACAGGTCTTGTAACAAGCGCAAACTTTACAAACGGCTCAGCAACAATTACCGTAAACGGAAAAGAATACCCGCTCGGACTCGTTGCTTCTATTACAGACGGTGCTTCCGCTTCTTCGGCTGATGTAATTGCAAACAAAAAATTAAGCGAATTAAACGGTGCACAGGGTATCACAGACGGTTATATCTATGTAACCGTTCAGGACGAAAAATATCAAAGAACTCACACAGATATCAAGATTACCGGAGATATGACGGTTGCTGACCTGCAAAAAGAAATTGAAAAAACAGGACTCAAAACCTCTATTAAAGATGGTGTTTTGGTTATTGAAAAGGGCGACAACAAATCTATTGCTGTTACACAGGGCAAACACGACAACAACAACGCAAGCGTGGCTTCAAATCTTGTTGAAAAAATGGAAATGTTCCAGTCAGAAACAGGCGACCTGGAAACTGCCATTCTTGACTTTAACAGAGGTACATCCACTGCAAGCAAATAAAAAATAAAATCCGCTCATACGGATTATAAATATAAAAATAATTACAGCTAAAATAAAGACAAAAAACGGGAGGATTAATGACACAGGCATTTTACACGGCGATTGGAGGTATGGCTGCCGGACAAACAAAAATTACGGTAGTAGCCGACAACATCGCCAACATGAACACAATCGGTTTTAAAGCTTCTAACGTAAACTTTTCGGATGTTTATTACAGAACATCATCAACAGGACAGGCGCCTACAGGGCAGATGGGCGGTATCAACCCCAAACAAACAGGTATCGGTGTACAAACAGCATCTATTACAAGAGACTTTGCAGCAGGTACAACCCTTTCCACAGGCTTGAACACTGACCTTTGTATCAACGGAAGCAGCTTCTTTACAGTAGCTTCACCGACTGTTGAAATCCTCTATACAAGAGACGGTAACTTTACAATTGATGCAAACGGAAACATGGTTACATCAAGCGGTTATAAACTTCTCGGTACAAATAACCTGCTTGATACAACATCGAGTACTATACCCATTAAGATTCCGACATACATAAATACGGTAACAACACCTTCTACTATTGCACAAATGGGTAACAAAGCCCTTGATGAACTTAACGGTACAAAATCAGGCGGTGTATCAGCAGGTACTTTTAGTATTTTTACATACGATGATGCGGGTACTCCTACAGAACACGAAA
>CALUVO010000053.1 GCA_944324245.1 Candidatus Gastranaerophilales bacterium
TATTATTTAGGAGTTTATATGTGTTCGGGGTTATTAATGTTAAAAAGAAATGTTATTTAGTGTTTCGACTACACTTAAACCTTACATTATTATTATGACATCAAGAAAAATTATGTCAACCCTTTTATTTATAAAAATTTAAAAGAATTTTTACATTACTTAATATCGTTTAAAAGCCTTTTATATTCTGATATTAGAGATTTTTTCTCTGGCTGCAAAGAAATGAAATCCCATGTTAAAATTTCATCAAGATCATGATTTTTAAGAGCAAAATAATCAGAAGGCGGGAGTTTATTTTCCATATTAAATTCTTTATACGTTTGTTTAAAAGCACCCAGATTTGCACCTGCTTTGTATACTGCAATAAGATAATCACAAAGACGTCTGTCGCCGCGTGATAAAAGTGCCTGCCAGTAATCCCACTTTACACTTGAAGTTCTGATTTTTATACCAAGTTTATGGAACTCTTTTTTTAGATATTCATATTTTTTTTCAAGGTTTTTTGTAGCTTCTCTTTTACAAAATTGAAAGGGTGTATGTGCTTTTGGTACAAAGGTCGAAAAAGAAAATGTAAATTCAAAATCTTTAAAAGAAGATTTTAACCTTCCGGCAAGTGAAATCATTTCATCTATATCTTCCTGCGTTTCAGTAGGAAGTCCAATCATTGCATAAATTTTAAGTCCTTTTAAACCATTAGTATATGCTGTTTTGACAGTTTCAAAAATCTGATTTTCGGTTAAATTTTTATTTATAATTTTTCGTAGTCTTTCAGAACCTGCTTCAATTGCAATTGTAGAATGCTTTTGACCGCAGGCGACAAGAGTTTTTATAACAACCGGTGAAATAGAATCTGCTCTTAGAGAGGAAACAGATAGTTCTAAATCGGGTATTTGTTCTTTCTTTTGAAGAATATACTCACATATTTTGTCAAAGTCAGGGTGTGCAGTAATTAACGCACCCAAAAGCGCAATTTTATTTGTATATTTTAAGCCTGTATCTATACTATTTACAATTTCATCATAACTGCAAAAGCGATAAGGCAGATTTAAATAAGATGCTATACAAAACCCGCATCGCTGAGGACAACCTCTGACAACTTCTATCACATAAGTGTTTGAAAAGAAGCTTTTTTCTGCCAGAACAGGTGTTGTTATACACTTACCCAGGGGATATGTAAGTTTTTCTACTTTTAATGTATCTCCATCTTCTTTTGTTACACCTGTTTGCGGTGTAAAATTTGTAAGTGATGGAACATAAATACCCTTTGTGCCGGATAGGATTTTAAGTATCTCTTTTTTGGGAAGATGTTTATTGTTTTTTATTACATCAATAATATCTGTGTCTATTTTTTCTGCTTCGCCTATTATTATAAAATCAAAAAATGAACTGTAAGGTTCAGGATTTGCAGTCAATACAGGGCCGCCGGCAAAAACCAGAGGAAAATTTTCGTCTCTTTCGGAGGATTTTAAGGGTATTGAATATTTATCCAGAATACTGAATATTCCGAGAAAATCAATTTCAAAAGAAACTGAAAAACCTAATACATCGACAGATGACGGCAAAAGTTTTGTCGTAGTAGTATCTGTAAATATTTTTTCTACATAGTAGTCTTCTCTCATATCAAGAGTCTTTACGATAGACATATATCCTAATGAGGACATACCGAATGATGTCATGGATGGAAATGCCATCCATATATTTATTTCAGGATTTTTTTGCGGAACATTATATAAAGTTATATCTGTCATTAATTTTCACTTTCAGTATCATCATTCATTGTTTTTACGTATATTTCTTCAAAAAGCGTGACCACAACCGCCGCTATTGCCGGTGCAATAAGCACGCCTATAACGCCCAGAAATTTTGCGGCAATTACAAAAGAAAATATTACAACAAGTGGATGTAAATCCATATATTTTGAAAAGAAATATGGCTTTGCCCAGTTATTTTCAATGAACTGACCCAAAAGAAGCGAACCTATCGCAATAATAGATATAATCCAGCCTTTAGGAAATGCAATCAACAGAATTAATACACCTGAGATTATTGGTCCTACAATCGGCACCAAGTCCAGAATCGCTGATATAAACCCCAAAAATACAGCATACTCAACCTTCATTATTAATAATGTAACTGCTACTACAATACCGACTATTGTAATAGATAAAAGTTGTGCAGTTATATATCCGCCGACTTTTGTTTCCAGTTCGTCAATTACGCATGCCGTCTTATTTCTGATTGACTCAGGAAACAGCTTCAATGCAAAATCTTTTATTTTCTCTCTGTCGTTTGATATAAAAAATACAATAATACTCAATGTAACAAGTATTGTAATAACACCTACAATTCCGATTGTGATGTTTATAGACTTGTCAATGACTTCCTTTGCTAACATTGTAGAATTATTCAAAACAGTATCAATGTTTAAATATTGTGCAATATCCTGACCGCCTATTTTCAAAGTGTCCAGAAATTGCTGTATATTTTGTATCTGTTGTGGCAGCTGGTTGACAAAATCTCTTATTTCATTAAATGCCATCACGATTATAGGAATAAATACACCGAGTGTAACAAGCGTAATAACTGTAATCATAACCGTTACAGCTGCAGCTCTCGGAATTTTTTCCGACATTTTATCAACAAATGGATTTATTGCGCAGGCTATGACATAACCGCAAAATAACAGCAGCGTAATATCCGGCATTTTTATAATGAAAAACAGTATTAATAATATAAGAATAAAAAAGCTTACATTTTTCACAGTGAAAGAATTTTTGAAATCCATAAGGCTGCCTCTTAAAATAATTATTTACCTGTTGATTTTACTATAAACTTCCATATATTGAAATAGCCGTTTTTTATATATAATTAGATTAAGAGATTGAGAGGTAAAAAAGTGATACAGGCACAAAAGGGTACAAAGGATATACTGCCGGAAGAAATTTCGAACTGGCAAAAAATGGAAAAAACAGCTTTTGAAATATTTTCAAAAGCCAATTTTAAAGAAATAAGAACCCCGATTTTTGAAGCAACTGAGCTGTTTGCAAGAGGTGTCGGTGATTCGACTGACATCGTTAATAAAGAAATGTACACTTTTGAAAAAAGTGAACGCTCGCTTACTCTTCGACCTGAAAATACAGCCGGTGTTGTACGCGCGTATATTGAACATGGTTTTTCAAGGCTGCCTCAGCCCGTAAAGCTATGGTACAAAGGACCAATGTTCAGATATGAAAGACCTCAAGCTGGCAGGCAAAGACAGTTCCATCAGGTAGGTGTGGAAATGTTCGGCTGTGCAGATGCCTCTGCTGATGCAGAAGTTATCAATCTTGCTGTAAAATATCTGAATGCCCTTGGTTTAAATGACCTCGATATAGAAATAAATTCTCTGGGATGTCCTGAATGCAGAAAAAAATACAGAGATGCAATAAAAGATGTTTTAAAACCTTACTTAAAAGACTTGTGCGATGATTGTAATTTCAGATATGAAAAGAATCCCCTAAGAATACTGGATTGCAAAGTTGAATCCTGCAAAAAAATATTTGAAAAAGAAGAAATACAAAATGTTATACTCGGTGATTTTATTTGTCCGGAATGCAAAGAGCATTTCAAAAAAGTAAAAGAATACTTGAGGGCATTAAATATACCTTTTAAAGAAAACAAACTCCTTGTAAGGGGACTGGATTATTACAACAGAACAGTGTTTGAAATTAAGTCAAATAATCTCGGCTCCCAAAATGCAGTATGCGGAGGCGGAAGATATGATTCTCTTGTAGAAACATTAGGCGGGCCGCAAACGCCTGCTGTAGGCTGGGCAATGGGAATGGAAAGATTAAATTCTCTAACAGAAAAAGTTCAGGAACAAAGATTGGATGTATTTGTAATTTCTGAAAATAATAAAGAAACTTTTAAAATTATTGAAGAATTAAGAAATGCCGGTTTTAGTGCGGAATTTGATTATGTTTGCAGAAAATTTAAAAAACAGCTGGACAAAGCTGCAAAAACTGCTAAATACGCTATTATTTTAATGGACGATGAAATTAATACAAATACCGTAACAATAAAGAATCTTGATACTTCGGAACAGGTTAATATTCAAAGAGATAGATATTTAGACGCAATTAAAATCTAAAAGATGTAGAAAATTTTAGACGCTGACGTGTTATAGCATTTTGTGACTGGTAATTTGCAGCAGTTAGTTCTAATTGTAGTTTGTCTGTATCTTTTAGAGGGTTATAGACTATCCCTACTTCACCTTGAAGTTCATCTACATCAAAATTTTTGACTATTTTATTTTTTAATGAAAGGTGATTGTTGACTTTATATTGTGTCAAAAAGTGTGCCTTTCTGTATCCGTCATAGCCAGATTTTGAATATGATGAATTAGCAATCTGAGTGCCGAATGAAAGTTTATCATTGTTGTACTGGGCAAAAAGCCCTGTAGTGTTAAAATCCACATCATTCATCAGGGTTGTAAACACACCTCCTCCTACATTAAATTTACCTTTAGAATTCAAAATACTTTTAGGTTTTGTTGATACTATTGCGCCGAGTTCCTGATTCAGGGTATCTGTTTGATTAAATGCACCGAGTGCATAATCAAAATTATTTGTTTTTCCGTCTATACGGGCACCGCTGTTGTAATATGAATAATGTTCATAAGCAAAGTTAACAGTATCACCGTTAATGGATGAAATACCGTCCTGACCTATCATGACTGTTGTGTTTTCGTCAAGAGGACGTGATACATAACTGTTTAAGGAACCGTAGCTCGGCAGAACACGAAGATTTGTGTCATCTGAATAGAATGTCTTTCTAAATAACATATCTTCATCCCAGATTTGCCCGGTATTTTGAACATACGCAGGTTTCCCCTCTTTTTCGGCAGATAATTTAAATTTTTTGTTTTTTTTATTCATATATGTGTAGTCGGTCAAATCCAAATCAATAGGTGCAAATATATCTTCATTTTCGCCAATTTCTGTGTTACCGGCTGAAATATCAGTATCAGTAACAGATGCATTAGTATTTTGCAGATATTCATCCGCAAAACAGTGCACAAAATTGCCGGATAACGACAAAAACAATATAGCTACTGCTGTAATCTGCTTAATTTTATTCATACAAATAAGGTTATACATTAAAAATCTTTAATAAAAATATGTTTACAATTATTAATATTATATCATTTTTGTCAATTTTTATCCGCAAAAATACTTTATAAATATAAGGGATATTATAACTTATCAGGAAAATTAGGAGATAAAATTGACAGCAGAGAAGGTAAATAATTTTAATACTGCGTATCTGGCGAATTATTTTCAACCGTCATTGAACAGTTCTGCATACAGTACTGATATACCCTTGTTTTCTTTTGATAACAGCTTTAATCAGATGTTTAGCAATAATACTGATATGTTTGATTATCAAATGCCCGCTCTTACTGCAGGTATGGATTACAATTTCATGCCGCACAATAATTCCTTTAATTTTACGATGCCGAATATTGACTTCAGCCAGTTTAACATAGGTAATATGTTTGGCAGCAGCAATGCCAATACATCAGCATTTGTAAGCCAGCTTTATAATAATTTTACAGCCTCATTAAATCAAATGAACCAGAACTGGATGAATCAAATTAATAATATGTTTACAATGTTCGGTCCGCAGGCTGCAAATCTAAACAATGTCACCTATAATCAACAAAAAGCACAACAAATAGCAAGCAATGCTCTTACAAGAGCAGGAAGTCATTCAAAAAAACAATGTGCAAAATACGTAAATGATGCAATGGAAAATGCCGGTCTGGATTTTAACAGAGGACATGCATATCAAATGATAGATAATTTGAAAAACAGCAAAGACTTTAAAGAAGTCAGCATTACTAAAGACCAGCTGGCAAATCTGCCGGCAGGATGCATTCTTGTTTATCCCAGAGGTGCAGCAGGATATAGCAGTGAATACGGCCATATTGAAATTACCCTCGGTGACGGAAGAACTGCAAGCGATTTTGTAAACAGTAGTCCTAAATATTCAAATCAAATGAAAGTCTTTGTCCCTGCATAAAAGTTGTCTGTGCTCGACTTCGCTTGTACCCGAGGGCGTACTGAGCGTGCGGCGTGTAGTATAAAAATTGGAAACTGTCCGTGTGTGAAGAAAATCCAAGACGTAGCCTGAGTCAGTTGACAATATGAAATTAGTCTGTCAGATTTCTGTGTTTAATGTACTTGCGAATAAAAGCAAAAAAAAGAGGCTTTTTTCAATAGCCCCGTGTAAATACCTATTCCCGTTCCTTTATGTTTTAAGTTTATTAAAATCTATTAGTCTAGTTTGTTTATTTTTTTATTTATCTCTTATGTTTATATAAAGTATATAAAAAAGAAATAATTGCCTCGGCGTTTCTTAAAAATTTTGTAAATATTAAGATATATTACAAAATAGCACAAATTAGTATATACTTTCTTGTATTTTGGGCAATAAAATAAAAAATTGTATATACTTTATACATAAAAAATTAATTGTAACAAAATGTTAATAATAGCTATATTATCTTAACTTATCTGAAGCGGCCTCGCTTGTACTCAAGAGTATCCTGATATGTACGGCTCGTAAACTCGCCTACATCTCAAGCTAGGAGTGGTACACACTCTGCCGAAGAAACAATTAAGTATTGTTTCTGAGAGGTAGACCCCATGC
>CALUVO010000054.1 GCA_944324245.1 Candidatus Gastranaerophilales bacterium
ATCTTCAAAATTTTCTAAACGCTGACGCTAACGAAAATTTTGTTCGTAAATACAAAGAGTCTGTAATCAAGGTTACAACGGCAGAGCCGTATTACACTTCGTGTGCAGCTTCGCTGCTAATTAAATTTCGTATAATAAATATTATCAATATATAAAATCTGTCATTGAATTACGTAACATATACACGAACGTCAATAATCCAAGAGGTGGCCGGAGTCAGTTGACGATATGAAATTATCCGTGGAGGCGTTTTTTTATAACAGCACAGGCAAGCTCAATAGCACCGATTGCAGGCTGTGTATTAAAAAGAGCATTAAGCATCAAAAAATCATGGATTGTACCGTTTATTCTTGTGTTCAAAACTTCTACACCTGCCGAATCCAGCTTTGTGGCAAAAGCCTCACCCTCGTCTCTTAAGACATCGTTTTCCGCAGTTATTATTAAAGACGGCGGCAGACCTGCAAGTTCTTCTTCATCTGCCTGAAGCGGTGAAATATAAATATCATTTCTCAGCTTTTTCTCAGGAACATAAGCATCCCAAAACCACTCCATTGCTTTTCTGCTGAGCCATGGGCCGTCTGAAAACAATTCATAAGATTTTGTATCCATACCTGCATTTGTCACAGGATAGAAAAGGCACATAAAAGATAATTTCGCCCCCCTTTTGTTTTTTGCTTTTAATGCGGTTACAATCGCCATATTTCCGCCTGCACTGTCACCCGCTATTGCTATTTTTTCAGGGTTAATGTTGAATTGTTCCGGATTTTGATAAAGATATTCCAAAACCGCATATATTTCATTCAACGCTTTCGGAAATTTTGCTTCCGGAGAACGGGAATAATCAGGGAAAATAACAACGGCATTGCAATGAATTGCAATTTTTCTTATTAACATATCAAAACTGTCTTTGCCTCCCATAACCCATCCGCCTCCGTGTATATACAAAATCACCGGCAGCTTTTCTTCAGTGTTTTCAGGACGTACTATGCGGATGTCCACATATCCGCAATCCTGTGTCAAAATGTTCATATCTTCAACTTTTGCAGGGATATCTTTATGGAATTTTTTTTGCAGATTTTCCAGAAACTCTCTTGCTTCATCGGGTGAGAGAGTATAC
This sequence comes from Candidatus Gastranaerophilales bacterium, assembly GCA_944324245.1. Taxonomy (GTDB): domain Bacteria; phylum Cyanobacteriota; class Vampirovibrionia; order Gastranaerophilales; family Gastranaerophilaceae; genus Limenecus. The sequence goes on from CALUVO010000054.1 coordinate 1,118, forward strand.
AAAGGCGGATTTTCCTGTGCTTCCAGCATTGATATAAATTCTTCCGTCTTTAATGTAAGATTCGGCAGTTTTGAATTAGCTTCTGACATCATATTCTCCTTTTTTCTTGAATTTATCAGCCACATTTTAATTTTCCATCCGATGGAAGTATAAATTTTTGGGATAAATGTAATATAATTGTCTCAGTATGAGCAATTTTGAATTTTTAAAAAATATAAACAAAGATTTATTCCTTTTAGCCTCTGAAGCGGAAAAACTCTTCAAAGACGGATATTTTGAGCAGTGTATGTCACAGACAAGAAGATTTGCCGAAAACATGTGCAGACTGGTTATGCAAGACAGAGCACAGCCTTCTGACAGTTTTGATATGATGCTGGCAACGCTAAAAGATACTCCATCACCGAGCGAAGAGGAAAAAGAATTTTTAGACGACTTATATTTTTTGAAAAAAGCCGGTAATGAAGCTGCTCATTCGATAAAATCGGGCAACAATGCCGACGCAGGCAAAAAAGCACTCGAGTGTCTTGAACGGGCTTTTGAATCCTCTCTTAACTTTGCTGTATTTTTCTGTAAATCCGATTCAAAATTATTAAATCTTGTTTTTGACGAAGAACTTTTGATGACAGGCAGGAAAAGTGAAGCTGCAGCTTTGCAGGAGGAATACACTGCAAGAAAGAAAAAAGAACTTGCAGAAAACAAAAATAAGAAAAATTCTTCAAAGACAGCTTTAAAAGAAAAATCTCAAAAAGTCCGGAAAAAAAGTAAAAAAACAAATCTGGAACTGTATGAAGAATATCTGGAAGCCAAAAAAGAAAGACAGAAAAAGAATAAAATGTTTAAAAATAAATCTCTGTTAAGAGAAATAGCAGAGACAATACTGGCAGGAATAATAATATACATAGGATATTTATTAATATTTCCAAAATAAAAGGAGAAAGATATGAAAGTATTGCTGATTAACGGAAGCGCAAAGCCAAAAGGCTGCACATATACAGCGCTTTTAGAAGTTTCAAAATCACTTCAAACTCAAGGAATAGAGACTGAATTGATACATATAGGATATCAGCCGATTCGAGACTGTATCGGTTGTAATGCCTGCAGGAACAGCGGCGGGCACTGTGCATTTGATGACGGAAATATAAATGAATTTATAGAAAAATCAAAACAGGCTGACGGATTTGTTTTTGGTTCTCCTGTTTATTATGCACACCCCAGCGGAAGATTGCTTTCATTTATTGACAGAGCTTTTTATGCAAACAGTGCGGCTTTTGCTTTTAAACCCGCAGCAGCGGTAGTCTCTGCAAGACGTGCCGGAACAACAGCATCTCTTGATACAATTATGAAGCATTTTACAATAAACAAAATGCCGGTAATCTCATCAAGCTACTGGAACATGGTTCACGGCAACACACCAGAACAGGTTATGGAGGACAAAGAAGGTCTTCAGATTATGCGCCATCTCGGGTTAAATATGGCATGGATACTTAAATGTATAGAAGCCGGTAAAAATGCGGGAATAAATAAGCCGGAATTAGATGAAAAAATTATGACAAATTTTATAAGATAATGGTTATAAAAAATAAAATTTTTTCAATATAGCAAAAACTAGCTTTGTGTGATTTTTCGCTGTA
>CALUVO010000055.1 GCA_944324245.1 Candidatus Gastranaerophilales bacterium
TGGAATGCCGATGTGATGACTGACCGTAGCGAAGCGGAGAGGACTTTCGATTTAGAGTCTACCAATTCATCACAAGGCAAAGAACTTGAAAATTGAATAAATAAATGGAATGCCGATGTGATGAAATTGGTAGACGTGCTAGACTCAAAATCTTGTGTGGGCAACCACGTGCCGGTTCGACTCCGGCCATCGGCACCATTCTTTTAAAATTTAGACTCCTTTTTGGAGTCTTTTTTTTTGGCCTTCGCCAATTTTTATACGTCACACAAAAGATGCGCTTTTGTCTTAGTCTGCCTCTAAAAAAACGATACTTAATCGTTTTTTCAGAGTTCTTGGTTCTACCTCTCGTAAAACAAGACATTTAGTCTTGTTTTCCTCGGCAGAGTCGTAAAATTACTGATTGGGCTAGACTGGCTGCAATATCGGCTGAACTATAGCAACGCCGGATGTTATCCCCAGGCATTATCCGCACATCGTATATGCTCCTACAAACGGAAACTACTCAAACAGTTTTGGATTTAATAGCAGTCTTTAGTTTACCATACAGCTTTTGCAGGGAAGACAATTTGTCAAAAGTTTACAGAAAATTTAATATTGATTATGCACAAATCTATCTAACTGACAGAGAAAAATATACTCTTCCATTACATATTTTATAATTGCATCAAGGACGAGTTTTGCAATTATTTTATACTTTTGAATAAAACATTAAACATCTTTTTAATCAAATTTAAACTTAATTTAGTGTATTGCATAGCTTCATCTTGTACAGCTTGCTGTGCGGTACTCTGTTTCACATTATATTTTGCTATATTTTCATAAAGCATACTCACTGACTTTTGTACTGATTTAAAAATCTGTTCTGATACAGTTTCTTTTGGAGCATCTTTAGGAAGAAATACACAGTCTATACCATAGAACAATTTCCCTTTTATTTTTTTTGAAGACAATGAACAATAAGCATTATCTTCTTTGAGATATTTGTTACTTTTGTCTGCGTTGGTTAGAATAAAATCAACATCTGAAATTCTTGCAAATTCCTTCAGTTCTTTTTCATTATTAAGTTGTCCTGAGAGTTCCCTGTCTGGCTTCCATTTTCCCTTAAAAGATATATCTTTTCCTGTTATACGCATTACAATTCCTTTCTGCAACTATATTATATTAAATTTGTAAATAAATCCAGACATTCAGCAATATTTCCTCTTTTTTCAATAAAAAAATCTCTGCTCAAAATCAGAGCAGGGGGACTGTCTTGCTCGTTCGCATGTAACGATATTTCCGTGTTTTATTTTTTTGTTCTTTGTACTGCTAACAAAACACCCCAGTCTCAGTTCGCTCGCGCTCGAACATTTTACAAGAGTTTTCATCTCTTTTTCAATAAAAAAGACCCTCCAGAGTCAAAATCGGAGCAGGGGGGATTCGAACCCCCGGCGGAGTTGCCCCCGCACAAACGTTCCAGGTTTGCACCTTAAACCACTCGGACACCGCTCCATTATTTTTATATTTATTGTCAACAGCAAGTATTTTAAACATGCTTTTTATATTCTATGTGCAAAAACTTATATTGCAAGAGCTAATTATATTTTATCACATACTGGTTTTGTAGTTTCAAACTGAATGGTTGTTTGTATTGTTGTCATATTTTTTAATATAGCTGCAATGTTTACAATTTTGTCTTTTTCTTGTACGCCAGCAAAAAGTTCCGAATTTACATATATGTTACCAATAACCTCTAATGTATTACTATAGGTCGATTTACAGCCAATACTTATCTTTTTATTCAAATGCTGTAATGGTTTAAAAAAAAGAATATGTTCTCCGTTAGAAACTTCACAGACAGGTGTAAGAAGGTTGTTGTTGTCGTCAATCAAAATATCGCCAAAATAAATTAAAGAACCATTTTTGTCTCTCAACCCCATAAATTGCATTCTGTCAAATTTTCTTATATTATACAACACCTGTTTTTCTGCTTCACACCTGTCAAGAGCAAACAATTTTAGGATTTTTTGTAAATTAAACTCAAATTTTATGGTAGCTTTTTTGTTTTTTAATTCTCGTTTTGAATATTTTAGCATAGACTTATTCCTTCCCATTTACAATCGCAACTTTAAATATCGGGGTTTTTCTATCTAACTCTTTGGTACCAAAAATCTGATAGTATTGTTATAACAATTAAAAACTTTTTCTAATATAGTTTGTAAAAACTTTGTAAATATATGCTGAGAGGAAAATATGAGGTCAAGTTTTTTTAAAATATTATTTTTCAATGATATTTTTATATAATTTTCAGGTATAAATATTATAATTTAAGCAGTTTTGTTACTTTATTTAACTAATTAATACATTTCTTAACACATAGAATATAAAAAAACATTGTAATTTTTTATTGTTTATTTAATAATAATGACTACAGTTTGAAAAAAAACAAACTAAACGGCACAGTAGCTCACAAGGTAAGCTGAAAACGGAGACACAGCTTTAAATTAAGCTTAAGACTGAATGAGCTAAAATGAAAATTGAATAGATTACAACAAAATGGCATAGTAGCTCAGTTGGTCAGAGCGCTCGGCTCATACCCGGGAGGTCACTGGTTCGAACCCAGTCTATGCTATTTTTTCATGTTTAAAAAACCCGTGACCTCCATATCTCTAAAAATCAGAATACGCAGGCTTTGCCCGCTTTGTCGAACCTCCGTTTTTATCAGCAAATTCTTATTGTGCAATTTTGTAATTTTTAATTAAAATTTTTGTCAATAGTTTTTTAACAAAAATTATTACCCTTTAGGCGACGATTTTTGTGGTATATTCGGTTTATCAAGAATCTTGATATATACTTCTGAATTTTTACGGCATTTTTAATGCTGCAAATACACATAAGTGTTGTGCACTTTGAAGCCGTATCAATTCATACAAATAAAGAGGATAATATTATGAAAGAAAACTGCAAAACAGTATCAAAGCTATTGTTTCCGGATGAACAAGCTTTGAACAAAACCCCGTCACAAAGATTTGAAGAACAATTGAGAAACCAGCTGCATTCAATGAAAAATGAAAGACTACGTATTTTAAATCCAAAATTAGCAGAACAAGACTTTGAAAACGAAAAGTACAAAGAAATAGCAGACTTTATCAGAAATCATGTTCTTTCTCTCGGAAAAGAGCAGGCAGTAAAAGATTTTCAAACCGGATTAAATTTTCTGAACAAGGATCTTGTTGAACCATTGAAAGAAGACGGTGAGTTCGGAGAAAAAACCTTTAAAGCCTTCTATGAAATCTTTAAACATTATGATATTTCACTTATCAAAAATGCTATACGTAAAGGTGCAATAAGCAACACATTGATTGATACATCAAGTGATAAAAACATAGATACAAAAGCACTGGTTAATCAAATTCATAATAATTTAGGAGGTTTAAGATAATGGGGAACTTTACATTAAAAGGACACGTAAGCTATGCCGTAAAAAGAAAATATAAATGGATAGCGGAATTTGGAGAAAATACATGTGAAAAATGTGCATCATTAGACGGAAAAGAATTTGATGAAGATAATGTGCCGCCAAGACCTCACCCGAACTGCAGGTGTAAAGTAGAAGAAATCAGCGTAGTAGATGAAATAGAAGCAGAAATAAATGAATACAGAGAAGAAATCGAACAATTGAAACTTCAGGCAAATGAACTTCTTGGAGACACAAGTGTACTGAGAGATCAGATAGAAAGACTGATGAAAGAGAATAAAGACAGTGAACTAAACACACTTGAGAACAAGCTTGCAAGAACAGAGTATGATGTTTACAGGTTGATAGACAAGATAGATTCACTCACCCGAGACACGATTGACAAGTTTGTGATACAGAGGATTGAACAACAAATAAAAGCAATTAAGGATGAACTTAATAATATAAAAATTAAGAAAGAAAATACAATAGTTGCCAATATAACCAAAAATGAAACTATTATTGGCGGTAAAATTTATTCATCAATTTTTAACATGCCGGAGTCATATAATCTCTTAAAAATTGCTCTTAATGTTGGCAACTACAATGAAAAATATGTAAAGAAAAATGGAAAATTATATCCAAGCATCGATTCTTTAAACAATAACAAATTACAAAAAGATATAAAAAATAGAGTTATTCAAGAGACAAAAATAAATGATTGCAAGGTTCTTGTTTTAAATACTGACAGTTCTATTTCTAATAAAATAATAAATAGTAATGCTTTTAGGAATTTTATAGATCAAAATTATGAAGAGTTAAAAAGAAATGGGACAATAAAAGATAGTAAAATAGAATTTAGTAATAAAGATAAAGATTTATATAGCACTTTTCATGGCGCAGAAATAAAAAATATTTATGTTGATAATCAAGAAAATCTTAACTTAAGAATTGAAGATTTTTATAATTTTAACCCTGACAGAACAAGCCTTAAAGGACGAATTGGGGAAAAACATCAAAATAATCAAGAATTAGAGCCATATTATATAATTACGGTTTTAAAAATACCTAAAAAGCAATGGCAAAAATAGAAAAAAAGAGGATGAGAACTAATAATTCTCATCTTCCTTTTTGTTATACTAATCTTATGAAAACATTACTTGAAAAAATATTATTTATTTTAATAAATATAATATTTTGTTTTAATTATTGTACATTGAAATTACTTTTTTATTTATGTAGTTTTCTTGTGCAATATATAAATAAATCTGATATTATTTCATATAATAAAAATGGCGATTTTTATTTTATTCTATGGATTTTAGTACTATACTTAATTTACATATTCTTAAAATTATTTTTGTTTTCGATTTTATATAAATTAAAAAATAAACTACCCTATATCCATTCTTTTTTGAAGAATTTTCTTGAATATAAAAAAACAACACATAAAATTCTAAAAATATCTTTTATGTTTGATGTAGCAGTGTTTGTAATTACAACTTTTGCAATTGGATTTAAGTTTGAAAATGCAGAAGATTTCTGGATTGCTTTAATGCAAGGAACACTGTTTGATGGAGTAATTGAAATGTTTTGTATATCTTTAATGATTTACATATTTTTACTTGGAGGAGTTACTACAAGCTATCTTGCTTTTTTATTGATTTACAAATTAACACTAAAAAACAAGATATAATAATTTACACCTATTTCTTAAATTTTAATTGGAATAATTTTTTATCAATCAATGGCTGTGACATACTAAATATCAGAGTTGAAAATGGTATTTACGGGCAACTGTGATTGATACAATTGATTACAACCCAAATGATATTAAAGTAAAGCTTCCAAGAGATTTACAGGAAGCAGGAGCTATTGAAAATTATTATGTACTAATAGAAATAGCAGAACCTGTTTCAAAGTATTTTAAAGAATAGCTACTTTATCAGGCAAGGTTGTTTTAAATAACCTTGTCTGATATACTTTTTTTTATGAACAAAGCATCGTTTATTTTGTTTAATTTATTAATTTCTTCGAACTTATTGTTTGTTTTTTTATTGTTAACATTCTTCTACATTTTTCTTATGTTTTATTCATTAATAAATGGTCTAGAACCATTTGGTCTTGCTATATGGATTTCCTTATTTTTTGTTTTTTTTGTATGGATTTTTAAAGTTTTCATATTTATTATACTTTCACAAATTAAACATAAAGATACGTATATGGCTCAATTTTTTGAAAGAATAAAAAATGAGCGAAAATATAAGTTCAAAGTTGTTTTATATGCTTTATTAAGTGATTTTTTAT
>CALUVO010000056.1 GCA_944324245.1 Candidatus Gastranaerophilales bacterium
CCAAGTCTAGCATTTTACGGAAGTGACCCCATGCACTTGTTGCCTGTGCCGGACTTGTTGGCAAAAATGTACTTGTTTATAGCACAGGTTCATCAAGTAGTCGGAGTCAGTTGACAATATGAAATCTCCGGTTCTAGATAAACAGAAAATATGATAAATAATTGACAACTAAGCGGTTTTATAATTTAAGTATGAAACAAATAATTAAAAATATTTTCAGAATATTATTTAAAGTAATAATGGTTTATTTCATTATTGCAGGAATTATATTTACTTTAAATTTACCTTTAAAAGAAAAAAATGTTCCAGACAAAACAGTCAAACAAATGGAAGAATTTATATCAGGAATAAAGGTAAATATTGATTATGAACCTGAAATGGGATACAAATATCTAACTTCTTTTAGAAATTCAATGTTAGAAAATATGGATGTAAAAAAAATAGCTGATGTTTCGTCTGAAAGCGGAAATTTATATGAAAAGTCTGTTATTTATAATTATTTATATAAAATTTTAGAGAAATACAATTGGAATAATAAAATATCAGAAGATTTTCATTTGGATATGTCTAAAATTTGGGCATTTAGTTATGATTTAAATGACGATGGAGTAGACGAAATTTTAGGATATTATCAAAACAAATTATTTTGTGATTCAAAAGGATGCCAGTTTTTTATTCTAAAAAAACAAAATGACAGATATATAGATATATACAGAAACAGTATTATGGCAGAAAAATCACGTATAATAATTTTAAAAAGCAAACATTATAAATTCAGCAATATAATTTTTGCTCCATGGCAATTTCCGCCCGGTGATTTGCCTTTAGATGTGTTGGTATATGATAAGCTGGATTAATTTTGATTTGTAATAAGTTAAATATAAGAATTTTTTACTGTTACATAAACGGAAAATATGATAAATAATTATAAATTAAATAATCCATAATATACTTATGAAAAAAAGAACATTAACAATTTTATTTATATTTCTTTATGTTTTTACCATTGCCGGTTTTTTATGTTTTAACGGATATATTGATATCAACGGAAGAGTATTTGACATTGAATCTTATAATATAAAAGATTTAAGAGAAACCGATAGCAAAGCCAAAGATATTTTATTTGAATATTTAAACAAAGATGTCAAACAGTATACTTATACTAAAGAAGATGGTGAAACGGGCTACCCTGAATTGTATAAAGATGTTTTATGGGCGCTGGCTAATGATATTGATAATGACGGTGTTGACGAAATAGTCGGTTCGTACGAAATAGCGCCTTATTGCGGAACTGAATTTTGTGCATTTTTTATACTCAAAAAACGGGGGGACGAGTATATAAATATTTATGAAAAACAACAATATTCCGGTATTCACAGAATTGATATTGTAAGTGATATAAAAAAACAAGGACATAAAAACATAAACTTATATTTTTGGCATAGATACTCCCAAAAAGAGTATGTTCAAATCTTAGAGTTTTAACAAAAAGAATTTATGCACAAAATATCAAAGTATTGGAAAAAGGAAAAATATGATAAATAATTATAAGTTAATACATTCATAATATATGTATGAAACAATTTTGTATCAAAATACCTGTTTGTATAATTGCAGTAATTTGCTGTTTATATTTTATTAACAAAAATAAATCAATTTTTGCGTACCAATACATATATGATTATTCAGAGGTATCAAAATATAAAAGAGCAGAGTATTTGGCAGAATATGAATTATTTAATATGCAACAAAATAATTCTTCCGCAAAAGACTTATTTTGGAATTATCTGAAAAAAGATATAACAGGCTACGAAAGCAAACAATGTGATGATGAATGTCTGTTAAAAAATCACGGTTTACAGAAAAACATTTGGACAGTGACTTTTGATTTGAATCAGGACGGAATACCAGAAATTATTGGTGCAAATGATTCTGTTTGCTGCGGTTCTACAATATATTGTTTTAATATTTTACAAAGAAATAAGTTTAAAAAAAGTTATAAAAGTATTAGTTATATACTTTTCAACAGAGAATTTTATAAGATAAGAGTTTTAAAAAACAAGACAAATAATTTTTATGATTTATACCTGTTTAGCACTTGTAAAAATGGTGACAGGATTTTGCGCTATAGCAAGATTGAAAATTAGTATCAAAGAAAGACAATAGGAATCCCGACAAAGTCACAGGCGCAGAAAACAGCTGCTAAAAAAGGCAGCGGAATGGTGCATGTATCAGGTTACACAACCGGTGACGGAAGGAAGGTTGAGGATTATTACAGGTCCTATCCGAGAGGGTAGCAATTTTTCTTGTAAAGCTTAAAGTGTTCTATGTGATAAATGATTGCTTATGGCGGTTTAGTATAGCGATAATATTTATTATGTAATTTTAAACATACGCAGCGAAGCTGCACATGAAGTGTCTTACGGCTCTGCCGTTGTGACTTTGATTAAACACAGTTGATATTCAGAATGAATTTTGTCAGACCTTGTGGATGCAAAATTTGTTCTGAATATTTACTGTGTTTTTTAGACAGCGTTTTTTTTCTTTCTTTGCTTGAGATGTAGGCGAGGTACGAGCCGTACATATCAGGATGCCCTTTAGGGTATGGTTCGTTTTCTTTCTTTTAATCAAGGACTCCGTTTTGAGTTGACTAAATGTCAAGTCAAAATGGAGGGAAAAGAAAGAAAACGAACGTAAGAAAAAACATTTATTCTTTTTATTTGTTCATTTTTTCTTTTTGTTGCTATGCAAAAAGAAAAAACGAACCAAAAAAGAAAAACACGCTTATCAAAAGAAACAGTAAGTATTTTAACGGCAATTTTTCAGCGACAGGCTGCTGTAAAAATTGCCTCAAAACACAACTGTTTCTAACCAAGGTTACAACAGGGGCGTGCCGCCCCCGTACCCCCTGCTGTTTATTGAAAAATTTTTTAATTTTACATAATAAATATTATC
>CALUVO010000057.1 GCA_944324245.1 Candidatus Gastranaerophilales bacterium
AGTATTTTAACGGCAATTTTTCAGCGACAGGCTGCTGTAAAAATTGCCTCAAAACACAACTGTTTCTAATCAAGGTTACAACAGGGGCGTGCCGCCCCCGTACCCCCTGCTGTTTATTGAAAAATTTTTTAATTTTACATAATAAATATTATCACTACATATATACATTTTAGTTTTTACTTTTATTATTTCTAATAAAGAAATAACAATTTTGGTCACCGAAATATGTAACATATACAACTCGCACTCTGTGTACACTCCTAGCTTGAGATAAGAACTCTGTCGAGAATTGACTAAATGTCAATTCGAGATAGAGGTATGCTAAGTGAGATACGAAGTATCTCCGTGCAGTATAAAGATTAATACGAGCTGTACATATCAGGATACTCTTGAGTACAAGCGAAGTCGCCTCAGATAAATCGTTAATAGTATTACAATTCTTGTAATATTTGATACAATTGTTTTATGAATTATTCCGGAATCAGAAAAATATTAAAACAAACTGCCACCTATAATTTGATAAAACTTTTGGTTCTTCAGGTAGAAGAGTTTTTTGAAACTCTCGGAGAAATGGGTATAAGAGCATGTCAGGTTATAGGGTTGATTTTTCAGGATTTGTTTAAACGTCAGATGAACTGGAAACTTTTTGTTGACCAGTGTTCCCGTTTCGCTGTGGATTCTTTGCCGATTACACTGACAATTGTCGGTATGGTTTCCGTTATTGTTTCTATGCAGGTTGCACCTGAAATGGTAAAACAGGGCGGAGAAAAGTTCGTCGGTATGCTCATGGGTGTCGTAATGACCCGTGAAATGGGTGCAATAATGTCCGGCTTTGCAATAATTTCCATGATAGGTTCAGCTTATGCCTCAGAAGTAGCTACAATGCGTGTTACGGAGCAGGTTGATGCGCTTAAAGTTTTAAAAGTTAACCCTATAGATTATTTATTTGTTCCGAGAGTAATGGCCGGTTTTGTTATGATGCCGTTTGTTGTTATTCTGTCATCAACTTTCGGACTTATATGCGGCGGTATTGCTGCATATTTGAGCGCACATGTCAGCAGATTAAATTACATAAGTTCACTATGGCAGGGGCTTTACATAAAAGACATATCTGTGGCTCTTGGCAAATCTGCATGTTTTGGTGCTGCTATTGCTCTGATAAGCTGTACCTGCGGATATCTTGCATACGGCGGGGCAAAAGGCGTGGGTATTGCCACAACAAAAGCAGTAGTGTGGTCATTTGTCGCTATATGTATAATAGACTACATTTTTGCTACAATTTTCTTCTTTTAAGTTTAATTTAATAAACACTGCAAGAAATTTTAATTTTCTAAAAAATTAATAAAGGTAAATATAATGAGCATAGAAGTTAAGAATCTTACAAAATCATTTAAAGGAAAAACAGTACTGGACAATGTGTCCTTCAATGTTAATAACGGAGAGATACTTGCTGTAGTAGGGTTAAGCGGTGCCGGTAAAAGCACGATACTAAAATTAATCTGCGGACTCACAAAACCGGACAGCGGAGAGATAATAGTTTCACCCGGTGACATAGCAATGGTTTTTCAGTATTCCGCATTGTTTGATTCTTTGAACGTATTTGAAAATATAGCGTTTGCATTAAAAGAGAGAAAAGAATTTAAAAACAAGTATACAGAAGAACAGCTGAAAGAAATAGTTGCACAAAAATTAAAACTTGTCGGACTTGAAGGTATAGAGGATAAAATGCCTCATGAACTCTCAGGCGGTATGCAAAAACGTGTAAGTTTTGCCCGTGCAATAGTCACGGATCCTAATACAATTCTCTATGACGAACCTACGGCGGGTCTTGATCCTGTTTCTTCTACCATAATAGAAGACTATATCGTGCGCCTGAGAGACGAATTTAATCCCGCATCTGTTATAGTAACCCACCAATTATCCACCATTCAAAGGTGTGCTGATAAGGTTATTATGTTATATAATACTAAAATCGTATACTCCGGTACACCGCAGGATATGATTCAAGGCGGCAACGAGTACACAAAACAATTCATAAATGCCTGTATAGATGGCCCCATGAAAGTAGCAGGCACCGGTTCGGAATAAATTTAAGCGATAACAAAGGAATCAGAAGATAAAATGCGTTTTTCATCCTCATTTAAAGTCGGATTATTGACATTATCAGCACTTTTAATATTGATTTTTTCCATACTGTGGATTAAAGGCAGAGCATTATCCGCAGGTGAAAGATTATTTGTTGATTTTAAAGATGTTAACGGCATAAGACCGGGCTCGGCCGTACAGATGATGGGGTTCAGAATAGGTCAGATAGAAGAAATTGTTCCTGTTCTTTCCGATGCTGATGATCCTTATGTAAGAGTAAAATTTGTAATAACAGAGCCGGATATAGATATTCCTAATGCTTCTACAATTTCCATACAGCAGTCCGGCATAATAGGCGAACAGTTTTTAGAAATTACCCCGCCGAAAATGAGAACTATATACCTGCCTATAAACAGAAAATCCATGGTTTTACATGAAAATGATAATGTTTCTATGATTCTAAGCGAAAAACCCTGCAATATCGGTAAGGTGAAAAAAGTGGAAATTATAGAAACAAAAACCCTGCCAATCAACATACAGGAGGAGGTAAAATCGCCATCCGCTTATAAAGTCGGTTATGTTATTACACTTCCAGGGTTACAGCTGCCTGAGAGAATGCAGGGAAAAATTAAGTCAAAAGATTCAAAACACTACCTTTCTATAAAGCCGTATACGGATATGGAATTTGCATATCCTAGAACAACTTCAAAATTTACTGTAATAGAACCTTTAAGGCTTTCCGATTTTATGGATTTGCAGTACAGAGCAGCTTATGCGCTTGCTGAAACCAATGAAAAATTGAGCGCAATAATGTCTGATGATGTTATAGCCGATTTAAAACAGATTGTTGCAAATGTCGATATGCTTACAATCAAAGCAAACAAAACAATTGACAAAACCGAATTGTTAATAGATTCAACAAGACAGGATATTGAAAAACTTGTTGCAACAACAGATGAAGTCTCTGCCAAAGTTATTGTGCTCACGGATAATATTAATAATATTATCGGAGACAAAGAGTTTAAAGAAACACTCATGTCTACTACTAAATCAATAGACAGGCTGTCTCAAAACCTAAATACTCTTCTTGAAGATCCGAAAACAAAACAAACACTGGATGACCTGCAGGTTGCAAGCAAGAATATCTCTGAAATAGCCCAGTATGTAAACACAATGACAAAAGATCCGAATGTAAAAGCACAGGTTAATAGTACAGTAACTAAGTTCAATAAAGCGCTCGATGACCTGTCCTGTACACTCGAAACAGTTAACGGGCTTACAACTGACAAAAAAACAGAACTAAACGATACAATAAATAATGTGGCTGAAACATCCAAGAACCTTCGCAAGTTCTCGGAAAAACTCAATAAACGCTTCTTGTTGTTCAGATTGATGTTCTAAGTTTTACTAAATCAAAAAACGGCTTGATATAATCAAGCCGTTTTTTGTGTTTAAGAAGAAAATTTTTAATGATAATATTACACAAAATGTTCTTCCATTTTTGCTCTGTCTGTGTATTTTTGATCAATTTGACCAGATCTATAGATCCCGTTTAAAAGAATTGCACCTAATGCAACAGCTACACCTATTTTACCGCCTTTAGGCAAAGATTTAAATACATTAGATACTTTTGTTGATAGATTTTTTATCGAATTAGCAGTACCTTGTACAAATTTAGAATTTTTAACTCCAGCAAAATGTTTGTTCAGCAAACCTGATGCATTAACTTTTTTTAAACAATTACCTGTTTTTTGAGCAATTTTAGAATTTTTGATTTTATTAAATACTTCCATTCCTTTGTTTGTGACCGCAGTCAACTTATCAGAATGCTTTACTGCATAGCCGGCGCCTGCGATTACAGCTGTTGCTGCGGCAGCTGTGGCTGCGGTATTCAATGCCTGTGAACCTGCACAATTCATTCTGTTGCCGAATGAGCCCTTGTCTTTTGAAACAAGAGGTGCAGCTGCTGTTAATGTGGGACTCACTAAAAATACTGTCATAGTTAACCTACCTTCCTTTGTCTAAAATTTTTATATACCTTTATCAACACATTTGCATATATATCTTACACATAGTACACCGTGAAATTTTAGCATTCTAAAATTTCCTTTTTTTCATTAACTACCTACTTTTACATAAAGTATTTTATTTCTGGAAAATTGCCTAAAAATTAGATTTAATAAATCAAGAAAATATCCATAATGAGATTTAGTCCATTATTTCAGGTTTACAAAAATTAACACAATCTGATATTTTATATATTAAAAATTTAATATACTGTTTCAGGTAGATTTGATAGACTAAAAGGTAAAAGGCAAAATGTTCTGTTACAAATCATCATCCTCAAATCCTGGTGAACGTGAAGGCAGATTTGCATATCCGGGATTTGCAAAAACTGTTTTTCTTATGTATTTGCTTGTGTAATTCCCTTTGATAAATAATTTTTTCAGAGTGTTTTCTCTTACAACAAGAGGATGCATGCTGTCATTGTATTTGGGATTTTTTTCGGAAAGTTGTGTCCACACAGCAGCCTCGAGTGTCCAGGCATAAGTTTCCTCATTCAAAGAATTGAAATCATCCTGATGCAAAGCTTCGTGCGCCAGTACCGCAGCAAGCGCTTCTGCCGGTGCATCCTGATGTTTTTTATTAATATATATATACAGTCTTTCTTTTTTCTTCCAGCCGAGAGCATCAAAGTTTGCATAAGCCTGACCGAACTTGCTCAAATCTTCAAAATCCACCATCATCGGCTCGCCTGACAGGTTGTTGCCAAGAATTGCGCGTCTTGAAAAATCAGGCAATCCTCCTTTCATAAGCTCCAGTGCTTCCATTATTTTTTCATCTTTAGTAACTTTTTTATAAATTTTCTTTAATGATTCAGAGCGTTCTTTTTGCTCTTTTGAAATAGGGTTACCCGCAGAATCTTTGTATGTCTCTGCTTTTCTTTTAAAACCTAAAAAATTGTTTCCTTCCGTCGTCTGCTTTTCTATTTTTACAGGAGGTTTTAATACAGGTTTTATTTGCTGTATTTGAGATTCCGCTGCATAAACGCAGGTAAAAACACATGTCTGCAGTACACCTGCCGTTATTAATGCCGTCATGAAATTTTTAATACTCTTTTTTCTTTTGGTATTCAACAATCCTTACCCCGTTCTCAACTATTCTTATAAAATATTATTAATTACTATTTTTACAATATCAAATTTCTCTGTATTTGTGAAAAGTTTTGTTAAGTGTAGGAATTTTATTGAATACTGAGAATGTCTGAGTGGGACCTCGCTTGTACTCAAGAGTATCCTGATATGTATGGTGTACCTGTGGTTTGCTTGCGCCTTAACCTGAAATCTATGTAAATTCCTCATTCTTATATAATCTAATCTAGTGTCGCAGTTGCCGCCGGCACCTGCTCACCTTTTCAATGTGACATAATTACTATACTGCACGCAGAAACTTCGTTTCTGACTTTGCACCTCTCATAAAAGCAACATTTAGTTGCTTTTATTCGGCAGAGTCTCTATCCGAAACGTGCCACAGGCACCTTTCGCACAGAGTTCTTGTTCACGTCGCTTTGCTCCTTATCACGAATTTTTCTCGGACATCTATGACATTTGTTGTGTTTCTTTACTGTATTTTTTGTATTGTGCAATAATACGTGTCTGCAGTTTTCTGTTATCTTCAATTTTTTCTGCTATATTCCGTATAAAACAATTTCTGATTTCAGCAGTTTTTGTTAAAAAATAATCTGCTAAATTTATAATTTTTGTATTATCAGATTTTATTTTAATATTTTGAAATTCCTGTGTATTTTTTACCAGTTTTTCAATGTCTGCAAGTATTTTGTTTAGTTCTTTTGTTGAGTTCATGGTTTTTTATATAATTTCTTTACTTAATAATTATATTATAAAAGTATCATAAGAGGGAGTATTTTAGTATCATATAGTGCCATATTTTTGTAAAACTTAAAAAAGTAAAATAATTTTATGGCAAATCTTTCACAAATATTTAGTAAAAATCTTAAACAACTGAGAAAAGCCACTAATTTAAGTCAACGTAACTTTTCTGAAAAAGCTGAGATTGGTGAAAAATCACTTATACGACTAGAAAAGGGTCAAGGTGGTATAAAATTTGCTACTTTAGAAAAATTGGCAAAAGCACTGGATATTCCTCCTTCAGCGCTTTTTGCGGATGAGGATTCTGCACAGGAGCTTGCTGTTCAAAAAATTCAGCATGCAATAAAAGGTCTTTCCGAAGAAAAATTGAAAATAGTCTACAACTTGATTAGTGAACTGAAAAATATTTGAGGCGTGTTTTTCAAGAAAATTTGATTTCTTGCATTATTTCGTTAACGTTCAACCGCTGAATGTTTTTATGCTGCACAAAACCCGTTAATGTCCGGCATGGATTAAAAAACGGAAATATATGTAAATTGAACTCATCACAAGCGAAACAAAGGTAATAAGCACACCGTATTTCAGATATTTCATAAAAGAAATCGGTTTGCCATGCGCAGCAGCTGTTTCTGACACTATAACATTGGCTGCAGCGCCTATTATAGTCATGTTTCCGCCAAGACATGCGCCTAAAGATAAACACCACCACAGAGGGTGCGCATAAGCCGCTCCTTCAACAAGCTGTATCTGATAAATCATAGGAGCCATAGTTGCTGTATAAGGAATATTGTCCACAACACCGGAGAGAATACCGGAAGCCCACAGTATCAGCATGGCGGCAGCAGATTCGTTGCCGTTTGTGACATCAAGCACCCACTGCGCAAGAATTTTTATCCCGCCTGCAGCTTCAAACCCGCCTATAATAATAAACAGCCCTATAAAGAAAAATATAGTATTCCATTCCACACCGTTTAAGACTCTTTTCGGGTTTTCAAAAATCATTAAAAAGCTTGCACCCGCAAGAGCAATTACATGGGATTCTATGTGGATTAAATCGTGCAGAATAAACCCCAGTATAACAAGTGCAAGTACCACTCCCGAGCGTATTGCAAGTTTTTTGTCCGTAATTGTTGTGCTGTTATCAAGATGCGCAACCGCTTCCATTTTTTCTTCGGAAGCAACAAGGTCTTTTCTGAAACACAGCCACAGAATTAAAAGTGTTACGACGAGTATTAAAAATACAATATCCGTAAGCTCCATCAAAAATGTCATAAAAGTAAATCCGGCTTTGCTGCCTATAATAATGTTCGGGGGGTCTCCGATTAGAGTCGCCGTACCGCCTATATTAGAGGCAAGAATTTCCGTAATCAAATACGGAATCGGGTTTATATCCAGATACTTTGCAACAAGAAAAGTTACCGGTACAACCAGAATTACTGTTGTAACGTTGTCAAGAAAAGCGGAAGCAAATGCGGTGAAAAATCCCAGAACCAAGAGGATTTTTACGGGATGCCCTTTTGTCTTTTTCAAAAGTGCATTAGCAACCCACGTAAATATACCGCTTTTACTTGCAATGCTTACTATTATCATCATGCTTATCAATAGGAATATTACATTAAAGTCCACAAAATTTATAAAATAATGAGGGTCAATAACCGCATCATGTCCTTTTGACTGGGCAAGCAGCCCGAGTATAAGAGTAATTGCCGCACCTATCATTGCAACTGTCACTTTAGAGATTTTTTCCCACGCAATAAAAATGTATGCAACAATCAAAATGCTTGAGGATATTGCAAGTGCATTATTTTGTACAAAAATATGTATAAGCTCCATTGTTTTTCTCCAGAATAATATAATGAATCAATTTTAACATAAACCAATCTTATGTTTGTAATCGGTATTTGTTTTTGGGATAATTGTCGATAATAACTATTAGAGTTAAACAGAGAGTGAATTTATGGGATTACTGGAATTTTTTAAAGAGCCTGCTATAGCAG
The DNA here is from genome assembly GCA_944324245.1 of Candidatus Gastranaerophilales bacterium. GTDB lineage: Bacteria > Cyanobacteriota > Vampirovibrionia > Gastranaerophilales > Gastranaerophilaceae > Limenecus. Next base: position 7,973 of record CALUVO010000057.1, read on the forward strand.
AACCGATAAAAGATGAAGAGCAGATAAAAAAAACTTATGCGCATTTCAGATTGAGAATGTTTTATTCCTGCTTTATCGGTTATGCAATGTTTTATCTTTGCAAAAAAAATATAGCTGCTGCATTGCCTTCTATGAGTAAAGAGCTCGGATATTCAAACCTTGAACTCGGTGTTATCGGAAGTTCTTTGTATTTGACTTATGCAATAGGGAAATTTGTAAACGGTATGATAGCTGACCGTTCCGATGTTCGCAAATTTTTGCCTACAGGCTTGATTCTTGCAGGTCTTGCAAACATCTGTTTTGCTCTTAGCTTTTTTGTTTTTACTCCCGGTAAATTCACCTTTTTCGGACTTCCCAGCGCCACTATTCTTTTGTGGGTGTTAGCATTTTTCTGGGGATGTAACGGATGGTTTCAGTCTATGGGATTTCCGCCTGTTGCAAAAAGTCTTACTTACTGGTTTTCTAATTCTGAAAGAGCTACAAAATGGGCAATGTGGTCTACATCACATCAGACAGGTACGTTCCTTGCCGTGATTTTATCAGGATTTTTGATAGCACATTTCGGGTGGCAGGCTGCGTTTTTTGTTCCCGGTATTATGGCTATATTAATAGCTTTCTGGATGTTTAACCGTCTGAGAGACAAACCGCAGACAATTGGTCTGCCTGATGTAGAAGAATACAGAGAACCGGAAAGAGTCAATGAGTCTGCTAAAACAGAAGACGAAGACGACGGTATGACTTATATACAGATTCTTGTAAAAAATGTTTTGACAAACAAAGCTATCTGGGCGCTTGCTATGGCTTATGTATTTGTTTATGTAATAAGATTCGGTACAGAAGACTGGATTATAAAATATCTGGTAGAAGCAAAAGACAACTCGCTTGAACTTGCTTCCATGAAGCTTGCCTGCCTGCCTTTGTTCGGATTTTTCGGGACGATTTCAGCCGGCGTAATATCAGATAAGATTTTTAAGGGTGCAAGAGCACCGATAAATGTTATATTTCTGGTCGGTGTAATCCTTTGTATGACAGGACTTTACTTTAACGGCACGGGTACAAACTTTATTGATACCGCTTTTGCTGTAATAACGGGGAAAACGCTTGTTGATGTATTTAAAATCAACGGTTCGGGCGTAATTGATATATTGCTGATAGGCTTTTCCGGATTTTTCACTTACGGTCCGCAGATGCTCATTGGCGGCGTATGTGCAATAGAATCCAGCTCAAAGAAAGTAGCCTCGGCTGTTACCGGTTTTACAGGTACGTTCGGTTATGTAGGAGCAATGCTCTCTGGACTCGGTACGGGCTTAGTTGTTGACCATTTCGGCTGGAACGGTGCTTTAGCCTTCTGGGGAATGTCAGCATTGATTTGTGCATTGATTTGCCTTCCGATGTGCTTTAAAAAGAAAGAAGCTTAAGTATGAAAATATCAATTACCGTTTTTATGATTACAAATCTGCTTAATTAGATTATAATTCCTGTGGGAGGAATGAATCAAAAAATGTCTGAGTGGGACCTCGCTTGTACTCAAGAGTATCCTGATGTGTACGGCGTGTGATAATTTATACTGCACGCAGAAACTACGTATCTCCGTGCAGTATAAAAATTGGAAACTGTCCGAGCGTGAAGAAAATCTAAGAAGTAGTCGGAGTCAGTTGACGATATGAAATTTTTTAGATAAATATTTGCGCCCGGGGAGATTCGAACCCCCGACCTTCAGCTTCGGAGACTGACGCTCTATCCGACTGAGCTACAGGCGCAATCTATGACTATTCTATCATGATTTTTGCAGCTCAGCCGGATAAAATTAAAGTTTTGTTGTAAATATTTTCTCATAATAAATTTATCACTTACTAAACTGTTAATGAATTACGTAACATATACAATCCTGAGGGCGTGAAACGGCTGAAGAATCTGCTAAAATTAATTAAGATATGCCCCAAAAGCTGAGAAAGTTTTGCTTTCGGGTTCTAGAGGCTGTGCTAAAGGTGCAGGAATAACTTTCATTCTGCCCAGCTTGTCATTTGCGTCAACCGACTTTTTACTGCTATTTCCTTTTTTACCTTCTACTGCATTTGTAATAGCGATATTCAACTTCGGTATACCCCAGCCTAGTACTACACCTGAATACAAATATCCAAGTAGCTGTGCCAAGTTTTTACGTTTAAGCTGAGAAATTGTTCTTTGTGCAACTTCTATTTTATCACCGCTGCCCGTTTTTGCTATTTTTTCTACTTCTTTCATCAGTTTTCTAAACGGTATCTTTTTATCTCCGTCCATAACATTTATATTCAAATTGCGTAACGCAGGATACAAAATTTCTTCATGTGTTTTTTCTACTGATTTTGTAATAAAGTTCCACAAACAGTCACCGTATTTTGCTTTGTCAAAATTTACAAGATTCTTATCCATAACTTTTGCAGCAAGCTTGGAAACAAAACTTCCCAGAATCAGCCAATTTGCAAAACCAAGAGAATCCTTAATAGCGGATTCACGTGTTTCATTTTTATCACGTGCTGCAAATATACGGCTCATGATAGTCATACCATATATAAACTTAAACTGATCCATAGTCGGTACTGCACCTCTATATTGCAGTTTTTTTGCAATTTCTGACGGAGCTTCTTTCCAGGCTTTTAAAGCACCTTTTTTGAATAGTGCCATAGGATCTCTTAATATGCAGGCAATCATAGCAGTACCCAGACCAACACCGAGCACTGTTTTAAATACCTTAAAACCAAAGGACTTGTCTGGTTCCCTTCCTTCTACACCAACAAAACCGTCAGAACCTGTACGTTTTTTTGTAAGATATCTGTTAAACGGCTGTGCTGACATACCGATAATAACAGGTACAGAAAGACCCGCTGCCACAGTAGCAGCTTTTCTTCCTTTAATACCTTTCAAAAAGCCTTCTAGATTTTCAACAATTGCAGTCTTATCATGTGCAGCCTTATCAAGAACAGTTTTTCTCATTGCATAGGCATTATTAATAAGATTGTCAATAGAACCTTCTACTTTTGTCGGTATTCTTTCAACTATTTTATTATCCGATTCTTTAATAAAGTTTACTCTAAATGTAGAGCCTGCCCCTGTTTCTTTTGTAACAATTTCTATGACTTTAGCAAGAGCAGATTTTGGTGTTTTATACTTTTCTGTGCCTGCTTTTATCATTATTCTTACGGCTTCTTCAGCACCATTGTCTAAAGTCTTCCAGACTTTGCCGCCTTCTGTTGTGTTTAAACCTTCCAAACCTTTAAAAAATTGAATCCAATATTTTTCTGCATTATACTTGCCATCAGCAATGCTGTCAGCCATAAATTTGCCAAAGGTGTCTATTGCATCACTGTTTGCAAATAGCAGGTGCGCTTTGACTCCGTTAGCTTTATTAAAAGCTGCAGATACCGCATAACCTGCACCTAATCCTACTATTCCAGCCATTGCATGGTTTATTGTACCGGCTGATTCTCTAAATCCTGTCTCCATGCCTGCATCTTTAGAACGAGAAAAATCAACCCAGGTTCTTGGCAATACCATTGAAAAGAAATCTACAAATACAGCGCCTATGGCCGGACTTGTATTTAAAAAATTCAAAACTTGTGTACCAAATTCGACAGAACCTCTAAAGCTGGGTACAGCTTTATTATCTTTATTAATTTTATTTTGTTTTAATGTTTTCGGTTGTAGTTGATAGGGTGTAATTTGTGATAGCATATCTTGACCTGTTTTTTTATTTTTGCGTTTGCTGCAACATCATGCCAAACGCCTGAAAAGTTTTTTTGTTGCCCGTAGAATTTATTGAAGGATAAAAGACTAAATTTTTCAACCTTTCTTTAAGTTTTAATTCTTCTTTTCTTTCAGTTTCTTTACGAACATACCATGGGACAAGGAATCCTAATACAAGCATTGAAAAGCCCAGAGAGCTTACTTCGCATATAGCGCGCAAACCTTTAGCATTTTTTGCTCCTTTGAATTCTTTTATTATTTTTTCACCATTTTTCTTTATTTCAATAGCACCATCTTTTATAGCATTTGCTTCATCAAAACTCTTTAGTTTTGTATCTTTTACCCAGAACCAGAATTTTTTAAGCGGATTCTTTGTATCAGGTCTGTCTTTCATATAATTTAAAAGCGGAGTTCCTTTTATCTTTTGTATCAAAGTACCAACACCTTTTGATACATAATCGCCTAGGAAATAGAGGCTTGAGAAAGTTGCAATATCTCGCCACGTAACTTCATGGAGCTCATTTTCATCTTCCGATGCCAGCATACGGCTTGCAAATGTAGCCGTAGCAATCCAGCGGCATTGATCCATAGACGGCATGTTCTTTGTGAATTGAAGCATTTTAAGACTAGGCTTTTTCATCATAGAAAGCAATGCAACACCAACCATCAAACCTGCCGCACCAATTTTTTTAGTCCAGAAAGCAGATTTTTGTGCGGGTGACATTTCTTCTTTTTCTTTGCCTTTGCCAAAGTTCTTATAAATAGGCGCACCCTCCTGCCCTGAAGTCTTCTTCGTAATCCATCTGTTTATGGACTGCATTGAAGCAGCAAGAGGTATAACAATAGCAAGTCCGAGAAGACTCTTTTTGTTAACAAACCCTGTTGCTTTTTTAACAAAAGTTGCAATTTCTCTGTTGTCACATTTGTGTTCGTGAATGAATTTTTGTCCGACTTCCACTGCATCTCTTAATAATGTAGTAAGATTGTCATGGTAGACTTTTTCGCCTGTTCTTTCAATGACTTTAACGCCGCCTTTTACAACTTCTTTGTATTCACCTATTTTGATATGTTCTGCACCGCCAGTAAGCTTAAGAATTCCGTTATATAATCCGTCTCTGGCTGCTTTTATTATTTTTTTGTCTTTTATATTTTCCCTAATTACACGTTTGTATTCATCTATTACTTGTTTTAGTTCTGAATCTTTTGTATTTAGAGGTGTCCAAGCAGGTTTATTTGTGCTATTTAGAACTTTGGCATCATTCAAAAGTGAATCTACAAATTTGCTTGCAGCCTCAGGAGTATTTTCTATATTATGGAAATGCTGCCGGAAAGTTTCTAAAGCTTCTTGATTTGCCCACATTTTAGAAAGACCTTTTTCGCCAAAACCGAATGCCTCTAAAAGTTTTGCAACACCAAGCACAATAAATCCCGGTATTAGACAGTTTACAATCAGTCCAGATGATTCTCTTCTGAATGTTTCAGCAGCTGCAAAACCATTTGTTTTAGCATCAACAATTGTTCTCGGGGCAATTGCTGTCACCATATCAATCAGAGAAACACCTGCCATAGGATTTGTGTTGCAAAATTGCAGAACAGCAGTAGCTGCATCAACAGGACCCTTGAAAGATGGTGAGGCTGAATTTGCTTTTTGGGTATATGAAGACATTCCTGCGTCTTTTTTGTAAACTTCCTGATTATTTAAACTTAGTTTATTTATCATAATTAATTTTCGTCTGGTGTCTTTTAAACCTCAAGGTGATTGATAACCTTATGATATGAAAGACTTACTGTAAATACAAATCCTCTCAAAAAAAAAGTTGCTAGCCAAGATTGAAAAAAGTTATAAAGTTTAGTTTCAAAACACAATTTTTTATTTAAAAATAAAACAATTTAGATTTAAAGTAAATAATTTATCATAATTTTGGAATTTGTAGATTTAATTTAATACTAAAATACGACTTTACAAAAGTTAATGTTAATTTCACTATACATTTCTTTACAAAAAAGAAAAAATTATTAAAGTTTAAACAAAAGCAGGCCGATATATCTATTGGAACAAAAAGTACAGGGGTGATAGAAATAATGGCAGACAATTTTATAAAACAACCGTTCGGACTTAATGTAAAAGTACCTACAAGAACAATAAAACAAATTGAAAAAACTGCCGGCGGCACTGTAAATGGAATTTGGGAGCCACTTTTTAATTTTATTGATGAAAACCAGAATGTTTTCACCGGAAATGTTTCAATGCAAATAGAAAAATATAATGCAATGATGTATAATGTAGGCGCTGCCTTAAGAGCAGACAGCACAAACGGCGGGTTTGACATAAAAGGTTAAGCACTTCATTTCAAATTTTTATTCTAAAAATTTTCCATTTCGTTTACCTTGTTTCACATGGCTGTTCGCTCACTTCGTTCGACTCCGCAGACACACAAAATCCTTGTCACTACTTTTAGTCTTTAGAAGACATAGCAAGATTATTGTGTTATCGTGACGCCATTTTGCACGTTTCGCCACAGCTCAACGGCAAAAGAAGGCAAATCCGCCTCTTGGATTTTCTTCACGCTCGGTACTGTCGTTCGCAGCACTTATATCTCTATACAGCACGCAGAAGCTTTGCTTCTGACTTAGCTTCCCTCCACTCGCACGATACTCAATCGTGCTCGCGGAGTCCTTGTACCCCGCTCCCCGGACTTTGTCCGTCCGAAAATCCGCTATTTCCCTATGCAGAAATGTTCGAATATGTTTTCAAGGATTTCATCGGTGATTACTTCACCGGTGATTTCGTCCAGTGCAAGCAGTGCTGCTTTTATATCTATAGAAATTAAATCCTGCAGTTCTCCGTTATTTGCTGCGATTAATGCATTATTCAAAGCAGTTCCGGCATGTTTAAGGCATTCTTCCTGCCTTTGATTGGTTACAAATTCCGTATTCATAGAATCTTTATCAATTACGGCTTCTTTGATTTTTGCTTTTAATTCTTCTATGTTATAGCCTGTTTTTGCGGAAATATTGATAGCCTCCGGATTCGGTACTTCTGCAATATCTGCTTTTGTTGCAATTTTTATGTGCGGTTTATCCTGAATCATCTCATAAATCAAAGCATCATTCTCATCAAACCCCTTGCTCCAGTCAAACAAAAATAATATTAAATCAGCGTTTTCAACACAGTTTTTTGTATACTCAATACCGATTGCTTCAACCTTATCAATATTTTCGCTGTCTCTTATTCCGGCTGTATCTATAAGGGTTACAGGTATCCCGTCTATATCAATTGATTCTTGTATAACGTCTCTTGTCGTACCCGGAATCTCTGTCACAATTGCCCTTTCAAGGCTCAATAATGCATTGAATAAAGACGACTTGCCTGCATTGGGACAGCCTGCTATTGCAATTTTTATTCCCTGCCTCATAATATTGGAGGCATTTGCATTTTTTAATATATTGTCAATCTTATCAATATTTTTTTTACATTCATCTATCAAATATGAATATTCAGGCTCTCTTACATCTTCCGGAAAATCCACCGCAGCGATTATCCGTGAATATAAAGTAAATAAAGAAGATTTTATATTCTTTATTTGATTTGCAAGTGCTCCAGAGAGATTATTTGCACTTTTTTGTGCAAAATCAGTTGTCTTGGCATGTATAATATCCAGAACCGCCTCGGCCTGTGATAAATCCATTTTTTTATTTAAAAATGCACGTTTTGTAAATTCTCCTCTCTGCGCCAATCTTGCGCCGTTTTTCAAAGTTAAATCAAGAATTTTTTTAACAACTTTTGGACCGCCGTGGCATTGAATTTCTGTTACATCTTCTCCCGTATAGCTGTTTGGTGATTTAAACGGAAGGATTATGACTTCGTCTATTTTTTTGTTTTCATCAATTATCCAGCCGTGATGAATTTTGCCTGCACAAAGATGTTTATCCCTGTCTGCAGTTAAGGAGAATATTTTTTCCGTAATTTCAAATGCTTTTTCTCCAGAGATACGTATAACACCTACTCCGCCTGTTCCAAGCGGGGTGGCTATTGCTGATATTGTTTCAAATTCATAGTTTATGTTCATATCCTGATAGTAGTATTAACAGGCAGTGTTTTCAATTAATATATATATTTGTAAACAATTCTTATGTGAGATAGCAAAATAATTTATCTCCGGTTTTAAAATAAAAGGAAATTAAAGGAGAGAATATGTTTATAAATTCAATTGGATTGCGTCCTTACACTGGATTAAATACGCAAAATATACAAATGCAGCTTGAAAACAGCAATTTTTCTGCCATCAAACCCATGCCTTATGATACAGTTTCTTTTGGAAAAGTTCAGACTGTTAATAATAAAGAAGCTCATAAAGTTTTTGATAATTATGAACCAGAAATAAAGGATTTTGGAGATTATAAAATTCCGGTGCACAATAAAGAAATCGCCAAAAGATTAGAAAATATTTATGATACTTATACTTTTAGCAAACTTTTTAATTATGCACAGGAAAAAGGTGTTTTTGATATAAAAATTGACCCGAAAACAAAATTTGTTCAGACAAGTGCAATACAAGACGGCGAAAATCCTCTTATGTCAAAGCTTGTCTGGGTGACTGACAGCTGCAATTTTATGCCGATGCTGAAATATACACATCCTGAAATATGTGTTCCATTAATGGAAAATTTATCCAAATATTATGCAAAACAACAGAACGCCTTTGACAGGATTATAAAAGATCCGTTGCAGTTTGAACTGAACCATGATTGGGCAAATACAGCAAAAAACGGTGTGGGGCACGTGTTTAATCCTCAAAACAATATAACTCACAGATGGTATGCAAGAACACGTTTAGACTCCATGGGATTGTATCTGCAGTCAATGTGTAATTTGATAACAGACGGAATTGAAGGTTTTGAGGATTACGGTTACAAAAATGCTGATGAAATATCCGATAAAGCCATACAGTCAATGACCAATGCTACAGCATACCTGACAAAAATTATATATCCGTATGCAAAAGACACAGGGGCATGGGAAGAAAAGACCTTTAATTCAACAGCTTCGAGTGATGTTGCTATTATAAATGAAGCTTTCAGAAAACTTATCAGTCTTATGTATTTACCCACAAACAATGAAGAAATTTTAAAAGTCAGGGAAAGACTGATGAAGGCAAAACACGGCGAAGTTTTTAAAGACGAAAAAGTCTTAAAAGATATGCTGAAACTTGGAGAATACAGAATTAAGACAAACAGCGTCTGGGAATTCCCTACAGAACGGCACTACGACGGGGCAATGAGTTTTATATTTACAACAGAAAAACTTGATGATGACGTTAATAAAAATGCCAAAAAGGTATTTGCAAGACTCAGAAAATTTGAAACACCGACAACAAGAACAAAAGAAATAGTAAGAGACAACGGTATTTTAAGGTATACCGGTGATACATATCTGTATATTAATTCTGATATAGATTACAAAAAACCGTTGTATAATCCTCCTGCGAGAAAATTTCCGTCCAAAACCGAAGCACAATGGTTTATGGTAAGTGATTTATCAAGAGCTTACGGCAAAATTGCACAGAGTCTGTTTGATAAAATTGATAAAGATGGCTATAGTGGCGATGAAACCCGTAAACTCTTAGACTATGCTCTGAAAAAAGAAACAGAATATATAAATAGAGCCTATGCAAGAATAACAGGAGAAAACTCATATAAGGCAAACGGCAAGAAATGCCCTCCGTTTAAAGTTCCGGAAGCATATCAAGGTGTTACCGATACAAAGGGTAAAATAAAGTTTGTGCCAGGTACCCACACGCCTCTAACGTGGGCTCAGGTATCTTTGTTTGATGCGTCTAATCTCTATAGAGAAAATATACAAAGATATGAATATTTGCATCCTTATAAAAGCTGCGCTGGTACACGCTGCTAACAACTAGTTATAACTTGCTTTTCAAAAGATTGTTAAAAAATATTACGAAATAATTGTCTTTTTAGAATAAAAAAGGCAATTATTTCATTAGTAAATACTTTATATATATACGAGAGATAAAAAGAGAAATTAAAGAGAGAAATAATTTTTTAAACACATAAACATACACTGACCTACCACACTAACCTACACACTTACACTTACTTACTACACAACACGAGGAATCAAAAAAGATTCGACGGGAATTCATTAAGAATT
>CALUVO010000058.1 GCA_944324245.1 Candidatus Gastranaerophilales bacterium
CTAATTTAGATATGCTGCATGATAATGGAATATTTCCTGTAGATATTTCTCAATTTTTTCCGTTTAGCAATAACCGAACCTATCAGGTCGCAATGTTTCAGGCGCTGCCATACATCAATGACGGGAAATTTAAACAAATAGAGGCTATGTCTAACGGCTTTGTTATAGACGGCAAGTATAAGATGAAGGCTGACAGAAATGGCGGCTACAGCGGGAAATATGATTTGTTTGACAGTCATAGTTTCAAAATCGACAGATTAAGAAACGGTAATTTTAACCTTCTTTATAAAAATGATGACGAAATAGAAGCCCTCGCTTTTTCAAAAGACGGTAAATTACTAAGTAAATTTGAGGCTTTTAAACAAAACTCACAGGAACCGCCTTATAAACAGCCTTTTGGACCCAATAGTTTAAAATCTTTACCGGAAAATACAGATAATAAAATTGTAAAATTTAACAACCCTCTGTCAGACAAAGAGCTTGATATGGTTAAAACCCTAATTGCATCTACTATACCTGGTTTAGAAATAGTTGATGCTAAACAAAATGGCAATGGTGTGATTTTTAAATATAATTATGGCGATCATTTCCCTGAAGGAAAATATACTATAAAACTTACAAATACAATCGGACTAGATTTTACGAGAAAATCAGGTTCAGACTCCTCTTTTGAAGGGTTAAAAATTCATACCTTAGAAAATGGAGGGTATGCCTGCTGTACATCAAACATGGGGTTTTTGGGATCGGATTACGGTGTAAAATATTTTGATAAAGATTTGAATATGAGAGATGAAGATTGGTACAGACAGGATAAAGCCATAAGGGACAAAATTAAAAAGGAATTATCAGCCGCCATGATGGAAAAAGCGCTTGAAAATATCAAAAACGGCAGACCGGCACATTTTAAACTTGGTGATAACAGTGTAGTAATACTTCCAAAGGTGGGGCAGATGGTTGTAGGTGAAACTTCATTAGGGGTAAGAGCAAAAACTTCTTTTGATGAAGTAAGAGAAGCCATAGATAATTTACCAGCCGCAGTAAAAGCCGGTATAATAGTTGTATCTGTTGTTGCCGGTGCTCATGTGCTTGATGCAATAGTATTTCCGTCTTTCCTTGACGGGGCAGCAGCTATGGGGGTAATCCCTGCAAGCGTCGGAGCTGCATTGTAATATGATATAGTAACATAAAGACCGGCTGACAATCCCAGCCGGTCTTTCAATGATTAGAGAATTTAGCAGATTATTGTAAAACCAAAGCCGGAAATTTTATTTTTTTAGTCGGTAGTGAAAAATGATATTATAACAATATTATTATTTCTCTCAACCTATATCTTAACAAAACTTAATGTTAAACAAACTATACATTTGTATGACATTTTTTCAATGGACTTTTGGTATCGTTATCACATTTAATCAAACAACTTTTATAACAATTACTGCATTATTTCGAGTCACATTTTGTAAAAAATTAAGTCAAATAAAAATAACCCTGTCCGAAAACCTCAAACTGACTGTGATAATTTCTCAAACCAGGTGCTATTTTTCAAATAGCAAAACGTTAAACGGTATTTAAATACCGTTTAAAAATGGTTTAATGAGCATTCAAAAGTTACACCCCTTCCGGTATGCCAATAAGATTTTCAAAAGAGATTTTTCTTGTTTGTCAGTTCTAAACGTCTACACTTTACTTAGATATTTTTAGACAAGCTAAATTCAAATTTTAGGTATATCAAATTTTTGTGTTATTTTTAAAAAAAGGAGTATGAAATGGCTATACCTAAATATGACGAACTAATGCTGCCGTTTTTACAAGTATTATCAGATGGCAAAACATATAGAATCAATGAAATTGTTGATAAACTGACTTCTCAATTTAATTTAACACAAGAGGAACGGGAAGAGCTTATTCCAAGCGGCGGAAGAAAATTTGCAGGCAGAGTCGGCCGGGCAAGAACATATTTAAAAGGTGCGGGATAGATTCACCACAAAGAGCTTTTTTTGTCATAAATAAACGTGTAGAAAAGTCTGCATGTTTCTTAAGGTTCTATTTCTTGAAAGTCAGAGCAAGAAGGAACTATTTGCACAATATCCCCCTAAAACCATTTACATATCAAGCTGCCGGATTAATTGCGCTAAGAATGGAGATTTTAAAATATATAACTGCAGTGCAATAGCCTATGCTTGGTTTGTCTGGGTTAAGGGATATGAAGGCGAAACAGTAATAAAATAGATAAATTAAGACCTATATTTTACAAAATTGCACTCTTGTATTTTACAAAATAACAGGTGTATATTTTACATTTTGGCGCACTTCTACTTTACAAAATGGTAAAAGAATGCTACAATTCAATCATGGTAAAGCAAAGATGGATTGAAGATAAAATTAAAACTTCGCTTGCAACCAGACGGGTTACAGTCCTTGTCGGCGCAAGACAATGCGGTAAAACAACTCTGGCTTTTGAACTTGCAAAACCTAATGATTTTGAATACGTTACTCTTGATGATGAAGAAGATGTTGCAAATTCTGACCCTAATGGATTTATTAAGCATAACAAGCAGACCATGATTATTGATGAAATTCAGAGGGTGCCTAAACTCATTACTGCAATTAAAAAGGCTGTGGATACAGATACAAGGTACGGGCAATATATAATCACAGGCTCTGCGGATATTCAAAGTCTGCCATCTGTTAAAGAATCCTTAGCCGGCAGAGCAAAGAAAATTCGCTTAAGACCCTTTACTTATGGTGAATTTTTAG
>CALUVO010000059.1 GCA_944324245.1 Candidatus Gastranaerophilales bacterium
TGCAAAATGTCTTCACGTACAGTGAACAAGTGACACTCAAAAATTTTGCTCATGTTCCTTATCGCAAAATTTTCTCGGACAGCTTTTACAAAATTATATCATTTTTTTTTATTTATACAAAGAGATAGGGACAAGGTGTCCTTTTCATCTAATTGTAAACTTATGTAAATTATAAATCAAAAAGCATAAAGTTTCCAACTTATTTTGCCGATACAAAAAGTACAAGCAATAAGGGGTATGATAAAAAATGAGTCTTGGCATCACATTAAACACAAACAGAAACTACATCGACACATCTGCAGTAAATGAAATTACAAAACAGATTTTTACTAATGCAGATGCAAAAGCAGCTTCTTTAGACACAAATGTAGTTGATTTATCAAAATTCAGAAGACCTGAAGTCGGTATTGATTTGTACAGCCAGAGAACAAATCTCGATACTGCAAAATTTGTAGCAGTAAGAAATGCGGGTCTTGATATCAACCTGAATCAAAACTTTATTGCTAATGTTCAATATTTGAACACTATGGCTGCAATGGGCACTGAAAAAGTTCAAAAAAATGTTGAAGGAAAATTGATTGCTCCGGTACCGGAAGGCGAAAAAACAGAAATCAGAAATGTGTTCAATCTTCCCGGAACAATTGAATTAACAAACTCTAAAAATCTTGATAAAGATAAAAGAGGTTCAAATCCTTTTTCATTCAATGCAATGAACACAAACAAAGGCAATGAACAAAGAGAGCAAAGAGAAGAAAAAGTTATCAATATCTTTGCATAATCAAATTTCAACATTCCCCTAGTAAATACTTATTGCTTAATTATCAGATGAGTCCTCAAAACTCATCTTTTTTATTTAAAAATTTTTTGTACAAATATACAATTATATATAGAAGAGTCCGGAGTCGCAGCCCCGGACTCACAGCAGAACAAATAATTTCAATGCGGGTTCTGCTGTTAAATTGTCAGGCTTCTACCATTCTCGGACATCCTGCTCCAGTGTAGACAGAAATCAAAGCAATACCGGAGAGAAGCATGCTTATGCCAAGCAGCAAGCCGATTGTAAACAATGCGCTTCCCGGCAGTCCGAAAAGGATAAGAAAAGCAAGTGCAAATTGCGCCAGACCGGCCAGTATTCCAACCCACCAGTGTTTTAGTACGCCTTTGCTTTCAAAGGCAATTATCATAGAGTTAATACCTTCCAAAACAAAGTAGATACCTACGCCCAGTGTGATTAAAAACAGGTTGAACAGCGGTCTGACAGTCAGGTATGCGCCTGTACCTATCATCAGTATTGCGATGATTGCACTGAGCCATGATTTTTCTATTTCATCACGTCGGATTACAGAGCTTATCAGTTTATAAATACCTGCAAGAATCAATGCAACACTAATCATAAGGCTGAGCGCAAGTGTCGTAACCTGCGGCAGTACAATAAGCAGCATACCTACAATCAGGATAAAAATACCTTCTACAAGAAATGTATTACAGAATCTTTTTACCATATCTGCCATATCTTTAACTCCTTTTTCCTTTCACTGTTTTATTGTAATTTGTGTTTCGGGCTTTTTCATTGGAAGAAACGGGGATATTATTTTATAACTCTTTCCGGCTAGATTTGCCGTACAAAAAAGTTTATCCACAAGGATAAATGAAATGTGCTATATATAAAAACGTGAACTGTTTACAAAAGGTTGTAAGCACAATTTACACAAACAGGGGTAACTGTGACTTGTTGTTCCTGTAAAGATTAGATATATACTTCAATGCGAGAAAGGGGAGAGGATTGTGAAATTCTACTGCTGCGGGATTGTGTATTCCACACAAGATCCTGAAACTTACTGGTGTATTGAAACTTATCACCTAAAAAAGCCAATAGATGATATCATCGCCGGAAAAAGAATTTATAAGCAGATTGTGTATACTCTCTGCTGCAAAAAACACGGATGTTTAAAGCTTGAGCTCCACAGTTACGGAAAAGAAAACGGCAGATTAAAGCTTTTGTATACCCAGTCCATAAAAGGTGAGGGTGCATTAACATTTTTGGAAAGGACAAAAAATATGAGAATCAGACAACCCCAATGCTGTCCTTTAAAAACTTATCAATACTCAAAAAGAATTCCATGGGTTTACGGAAAAACAGTAAACTCAACTACTCAGGTAGTACGTTATTTTGATGAATCAGGGAACAGACAGGTTTTTAAAGCACAGATGCCGGAAGGCAAGAAATTTGAACCGGAATACATTAAATCACAAGTAATAAGAAAGGAGATATAACTATACCCGGTAATATTTTACATTCTTCACACAATGTTGTTATAAACAGAAAGACTTATGAGTTTGAGTATTGTAATTGTTACGTAATTTGGTGACAGAGTTTATATATTGATAATATTTATTATGTAATTTTAAACATACGCAGAGAAGCTGCACACGAAGTGTCTTACGGCTCTGCCGTTGTGACTTTGATTAAACACAGTTGATATTCAGAATGAATTTTGTCAGACCTTGTGGATGCAAAATTTGTTCTGAATATTTACTGTGTTTTTTAGACAGCGTTCTTTTCTTTCTTTGCTTGAGATGTAGGCGAGGTACGAGCCGTACATATCAGGATGCCCTTTAGGGTATGGTTCGTTTTCTTTCTTTTAATCGCCAAAAAGAAAGAAAATGAACATAAAAG
>CALUVO010000060.1 GCA_944324245.1 Candidatus Gastranaerophilales bacterium
GATACAAAAAGGCAATTATTTCTTTTGTAAATACTTTATATATATACGAGAGATAAAAAGAGAATTAAAGAGAGAAAAGATTTTTTAACACATATACATACACTGACCTACCACACTAACCTACACACTTACACTTACTTACTACACAACACGAGGAATCAAAAAAGATTCGACGGGAATTCATTAAGAATTCCCTTTTTTTTGCGGATTTTGAGCAGGCACGGAGTCGAGGCTAAAAAGCCGAGCGAGTGCCCATGTGAGTAAGGTTGTTGAAGTGAAGAAATTTTAGAATAAAATTTCGAAACGGAATACCAAACCTTACGAACGCCAATAATCCAAGAGGCGGATTTTCGGACGGACGCCGTGTGAGCGAGAGCGAACCCAGTCCGGGGAGCGAGGTACAAGGACTCCGCGAGCACGATTGAGTATCGTGCGAGTGGAGGGAAGCTAAGTCAGAAGCAAAGCTTCTGCGTGCTGTATAGAGATTATAAGTGCAGCGAACGACAGTACCGAGCGTGAAGAAAATCCAAGAGGCGAACTTTTTCCGTTGAGCTGGTTTGGAGACAGCGAAACGTGCAAAATGGCGTCACTAAAAAACAATCATCGATTAAAGGTATTAAGGTCTGTAAATAGTGACCGGACGAACAAAGTCCGGGGAGCGAGGTACGAAATGAGCGGAAGTGAAGTGTCTCCCAAAAAGTGGACAATTAACTCACTCTACCGAAAATCCAGCAGTCCCTTAAACAATCCCTTTTTAGACCCAGATGACCAATTTTTGTTTAAGTATAATACAGCAGAAAGGCAATTCTCACTATTTAAAGACCGAAGATAATTTCTAAAAACTCAGGCATATTCCGTGAGGACATTTTTCACGAAATCAAAGATTTCGGAAAAAGAAGTCAAAAAGAGCCTTTACGGCTCTTGATTTAATGGAGCGAGACTACGGGAGCACAGCGACTGTATGCAGCTTGTCTGCATTGTTAGGGACTTCTCTACGGCTCATTCTTCGCCTAGAGCTGAGGTCAACGAGGCTTTAGTGTGAGTGCTTTCTGCCCATTTTGGTTCTGGCTTTTTAGCCTCTTTGTCTTTCTTCCATAAAAAAAGAGTCCTCATTGGGACTCTTTTTTATGGAACGAGAGACGAGGCTGTCTTGGATTTGCTTCACGCTCACAGAGTTTCGCCTTTTGTGCTTTGCACAAGCCGGCTCAGTCTCCCTCTCACAAACAACACTCAGTTGTTTGTTCGGCAGAGTGCTCACCGGACTCGTTTCTCTCCGTCCGTCCGCAAATCCGTTCGAACTCTACTTGAGTTCTCGCCTCTGTCTCTCTATATACTAAAAAACACCCTATCGGGTGTTGTCTCAAAAATGGAGCGAGAGACGAGGCTGTCTTGCTCGCTCGCAATAAACGGCATTACGTGTCGAAAACTCAACGTTTCCGCCACTTCAGCCTCTGCTCGCTCGCGCTCGAACTTCGCTACAAAGCTTCGCTTTGTGCGAGTTCTTAAACCCACTCTAACTATAAAAAATAGCACCCTGACGGGTGCTTATTTTTTATGGAGCGAGAGACGAGGCTCGAACTCGCGACCCCTTCCTTGGCAAGGAAGTGTTCTACCACTGAACTACTCTCGCAATCAGTAATACTAATTATACATGCCAAATTTTATTTTGCAATAGTTTTTAAACGGGACTTATATACAACTTTACACCAAATATGTTCGGAATATAGCTATGATGTCATTCTTGTATATGTTACATAATTCGATGACAGATTTTATATATAGATAATATTTATTATGTAGCGGATTTTGTGCAGAGTGAGGGCAGAGCCCGAAACTCGAAGAAACGCCGAAAAAGTGAGCGGATATTTTGTGAAAACAAAATAAAGCGAACGCCAATAATCCAAGATAAAAAACAATATGTCATCCTGAGGGTGAAACCCGAAGGATCTAAAGATTCTTCGGCTAAAGCCTCAGAATGACGGTTTTTAAAATTCAGGGGGTACGGGGACGGCACGCCCCTGTTGTATCCTTGGTTAGTCAGTAGGTCAGCATTACTATGCTGACAAATAATTTTGTCGGATTTGTAAATCCGACCTACGTTTGTTCGAGTGGGACCTCGCTTGTAGGAGTGGTACACGGAGTGCGAGTGACGCCGAGTCTAGCATTTTACGACTCTGCCGAATAAAATATGACTAAATGTCATATTTTATGAGAGGTAGACCCCATGCACTTGTTGGCTGTGCCGGACTTGTTGTTGTATATTGAACTTGCTTATTGCACAGGTTCAACAAGTAGACGGAGTCAGTTGACGATATGAAAAACTAATGAAAATTTTGTTCGTAAATGCAAAGAGTCTGTAATCAAAGTCATACGGCAGAGCCGTATTACACTTCGTGTGCAGCTTCGC
Source organism: Candidatus Gastranaerophilales bacterium (assembly GCA_944324245.1). Taxonomy (GTDB): domain Bacteria; phylum Cyanobacteriota; class Vampirovibrionia; order Gastranaerophilales; family Gastranaerophilaceae; genus Limenecus. The sequence goes on from CALUVO010000060.1 coordinate 2,408, forward strand.
TGCTAATTAAATTTCTCATAAGAATATTATCAATCTATTAAATCTGTCATCGAATTATGTAACATATACAAGGGTGACAAAATAATTTATCATGGATTGCAGAGGAAACAGGATAATATTTGATGAACTGATTGTAACAATACGGGTCGGCAGTAATACTGGATATAGAATCCGCAAACAACATTTATTTTTTTATCTGCTGTTTTACAAACCTTTCCTCATCTGCTTTTGTTATGATTTTGCCTGACAGTTTTTTCTTCAATATTTCATCCAGAATGGCACCGATTTTTCTACCTTCGAGTATTCCCATGTTCTTTAAATCATGACCGGTCAACTCCACTCTTATATCTTTGAGCCTTTCAAGATAAACAAGAGCTTCTTTTCTTTTTGTAAGCAGATAATATATCATAACAGCTTCTGTTGCGCGTTTTTCAAAACATTTGTATATCTCATAATTTGTGCTGTGAAGGTTCAAATTGCTTTCTAATAATATTTCTTTGTCAGTAAAAATCTTTTTTTCAGCCCTTGTAAAACAAAAAGCATCTATTATACTCTTGTTTTCCAGAACTGTTCCCAGATATACAAGCCATGGATAATCAGGAGAATATTTGTCAACGAGTGTTTTTATTTCCAATCCTCTAATATCGGGGTTTTCACCGTAAACAAGTTTATAAGTATCGTTTGCAAGAAACATATCGTAGGCTCTCGGGATATTTAGAGAAAATGTCTGTTTTAGTTCTGATTTTATGCGTGTCCACGAGATGTCGTTATGTATCTGTGTAGTCAAATATTTTTGCTGTTGCTCTTTAGTATACTCATCTCTGTGAAAATTCAATCTTGCGGCAAACTTTAGCGCTCTTATTATTCTTGAGGGGTCTTCGTTAAAGCTGTTGTCATGCAGAACCCTGAGAGTTTTATTTTCTAAATCTTTTACACCGCCTGTGTAATCGATTACATCACCGTAATTATTTTCATTCAAAGACATAGCAAGAGCATTAATGGTGAAATCTCTTCTATATACATCTTCTTGAAGCGTACAGCCTATTCTGACTACTACTGGAAGATGTCCGCGTCTGGGGTAAAACTCCTGTCTTGTTGAAGCAAAATCTATAATGACATTGTTTTTAAAACGAGCTTTTACTGTTTTCAGGTCATTTTGCACCTGCAGAATTTTGCAGTGTTTTTTGTCGGCAAGTATATGACAGAATTTCAGTGCATCACCTTCTACAGTAACATCAATATCAGCAACTTTTCTGTTCAATATCAGGTCTCGGACAACTCCGCCTATAAGAAATATTTTGTATTCTGATTCAAATGCGGTTTTGGAACATAATACAAGTGCATTTATTATGTCTTTCGAAAGCTGTGATTCAAGTTTATCAGTCAGGTTAAGAGAACAATCCATTTTATTTACCGGCTTTTATGTATATATTACCGAACAATTTTACAAAAGAACCCTTATCTTTTTCAAGTTCTTCAATCTTTTTTATAAGGAGTTTGTTATCAGATACTACTTCTTCAACTTTTTCTAAAAGAAGCTGGTTATCTTTTTTGTATTCGCCCAGCTGTACGGCGTCTTCTATAAAATCTGTTTTTTTAATAAAATCAGCAACATCAGAGGTAATTTTGCGGGCAATGGATTCTGCAAGAACAGCAAGTGTCTGGTTTGAAATATCAAGTGTGATATTTTTCAGTTCGTTTTCAACTTCCTTATTGACTTCGTTTAGTATTGCCACAGGCAGTTCCTGCACTTCGTCTTCATCTGCGGCAGTTGTGTGCTGCGGCTGCTGATTTTCAACGGGCTGCGACAAAGTATCATTTTGTACAAAGGTTTCTTCTTTTTCAACCGGAGTTACGTTTTTTTCTGAAAGGATAGTCTCTTCGATAAAAGAGGTTTCTCTTGGTTCATCAGCAGCTTCTACAGACATTTCAACAGGTTTTATCTCGTCTTTATCTATTACATTTATTTCGCATTTGGGCTGTTTTTGTTTTATGCCGTTTTTAATTTTTTCAACAGCCATTTCATCAAAAAATTCTACGCCCTGTGCGTCTTCGTATATGGGTTCTATTTTCCAGTTTTTTATAAACGCTTCAAGTATAAAATTGTCTATAAAAAAATCTTCGGTATTTAAAATTTCAATAATCTGTTGTTTGCTGTACATCAAAATTTAACCCCTAATACCTGTTCTTATTATTAATAATAATATATTCGGCCCGAAAAAGAAACAAATTGTAAAGTTTAAGGAAACTTTTTTTTAATGTCTTCGTCATGAAAAATAAAAGAGAGATTAAACAAGCTGCGGATATAAAAAAACACTATAAACCGCAATAAATAATATTTTCAATTAGACAACCGGAATGAGGAATCAGCGGGATGAACAATTTGGCGCATAATATCGTGCTGGATGATATTGACGTGGAAGAAAAATTGCTTAATGAAGACGTTGGGGAAAATTTATCAGAAGAGTCTGCGAAAGAGGCGGGCATTGAGACTATAGAAACATTCAGCACTATTGTTAAAAAAAATGATATTCTTCAAAACTATTTGAAAGACATAGGCCGTGTAAAACTTTTGAAACAATCAGAGGAAAGAGAACTCGGTAAAAAAATCAAGGAAGGTAAAGGAAAAGAAGCAAAAATTGCAAAGAAAAAACTTGTGCAGGCTAACCTCAGGCTTGTTGTGAGCATAGCAAAAAAATATATCGGTCAGGGTGTTTTGTTTATGGATCTTGTGCAGGAGGGTTCTGTGGGACTGATGAAAGCTGCGGAAAAATTTGATTACACCAGAGGTTTTAAATTCAGCACCTATGCAACATGGTGGATAAAGCAGTCTATTGTCCGTGCTATATCGAACCACTCACGTACAATCAGAATACCCGTACACATGACGGATAAAATCAGATTGTATAAAAAAACAGCAGCAAATCTTACAGCAAAACTTGGCAGAGAACCGACAGATATGGAAATGAGTGAAAGACTCGGGATTTCGGTAAAGAAACTGGAAAATATTAAAAATGCCATTTTTAAAGATCCTGTAAGTTTAGATACACCTATAGCCGAGGATCTTGTGCTTGAAGATTATGTGGCTGATGACAGTTACCGGTCTCCTGACTCTACGACACAGTCAGCTTTTCTAAACCATGATGTAATGTCTATGCTCGAATTTTTAAACCGCAGAGAAAGAACTATTTTGATAAACAGGTTCGGGCTTAACGGCACGGGTAGAAAAACTCTCGAAGAAATAGGCAAAAATCTTGGCTTCTCAAAAGAAAGGATAAGACAAATAGAAAATATTGCCCTTAAAAAATTAAAGGAAAACGATGAAATCCGGCATCTTAAAGAATACTTAAATTAAATTTATAAAGCTTAGAAGCTGCCGTACTGCGGCTCTTCTTTGGACATCTTAAACTCCTTAGTGACGCTATTTTCAGCAAAATCCTCAACAGGGATTTTGCTTTTCTTTTTGAGAGATAAAAAAAGTTCACTGTTTTTCTTAGATTCTTGCTTGAGGCAAGAACTCTGTCGAAAACTGACTAACTGTCAATTCGAGATAGAGACTCAGCCGAATAAAATATGACTAAATGTCATATTTATGAGAGGAGCTAAGTGAGATACAAAGTATCTCCGTGCAAAGGACTCCGTGCGTAAGGTGCCTGTGGCACGTTTCGCATGGAGACTCTGCCGAATAAAAGCAACTAAATGTTGCTTTTATGAGAGGTGCTAAGTCAAAAGCGAAGCTTTTGCGTGCAGTATAAAAATTACCACAAGCTGTACGCATCAGGATGCCCTCGGGTACAAGCGAGACCGTCTCAGACACATTTTAAACAAATGCTTCTGTGCTTCATCCTCCGGTAGGATTGCAATTCTTAATGTAAGTATTAAAATAACTGTAATTTAAATAGCTATTGATGAGATTGTTTATATGAGAAAAATTCAATTTATGAATCTGCTTGCAGACATATTTTCGTCTTCCAAGATTATTAACCTGCTTATTTTTATTGTTTTCGCAGTTGTTTTGACTGGAACTCTGGGCGCAAGATATTATCTTTTTCAGAGCATAATTTCTGATGACGGCACAAGCAAAAAAGATATAATTGCGCAAAAGACTATAAAAGTTGTGGATACTTTTAAAACAGAGCAAAATAAAAAAGAAATTGCTCAAAAAGTTGAACCTATCCTGACACCGGCTGAGGATACTTACATAAAAAATAACTATGCAACGCTGGTAAAATCCATAGAGCAGATTAGAGAAAAAGATGCAAGCTATGCACAAAAAAAAGATGATATGTATCTTCTTTTTGATTTTGAAAACAACTATTACAAAGACTATATACTTAATTATTTGATAAATTCCAGTGACGAAAGACTTCATGCTACCCTGAAAAAAGCTGCAAAAACACTGACAAATGTATTGAATCAAGGTGTTACGGAAAAAGATTTTGAAAAAGGCAATCTTTCTACAATGATATTCAGAAACACCCATTTTGAAACCTCAAAAGGCGAAATAAGAGTTATTTCAGCACTTTTGGAACAGGTAATTGTGCCGAATATGGTATTTGATGAAGCTGCAACGGAACTCGCAAAGAAAAATGCCATAAACTCTGTAGCTCCGACAGTTGTTAAATTCGAAAGAGGAGACAAAATAGTTTTTGCGGGTGAACCTGTTACAAGGGTGAAAAAAGATGCCTTACAAAAAGCCGGATACAATGTTCTTGAACTTAATACAAAAGGCGTAATCGGCATATTTGCCCTTGTATGTATGAGTATTATTACTTTTATGTACTATCTTTTGTTTTACGAAAAACAATTTGTCACAAAAAATTATATCTCTGTAATAGCCCTTATGGCAATTCTAATGTCCGCATTGGCAGCGGTACTGCCTGCGGGTGCGTCTTTTTATTTTCTGCCGTTTCCTGCTTTAGCAGTGCTTATTTCGGTCTTTACAAATCCCAGAGTATCTGTAATAACCTCGATATTGCTTATAACATTGATTGCTCTGGTTGAACAGATGCCTATTCAGCCAGCAGCAGTATTTATTGTTGTTTGCCTTGTTGCAGCAATTGCAACATCCAAAGTCCGCTATTCAAGAAGGTTTGATCTTGTAAAAATCGGCGGCGAAATCGGCTTTTCAATGTTGTTTTTGATATTGATAATTTATCTTATAGAAAATTCAATTAATCCTATAGGCTCCGGTGTAATGTGGCGAAATGTTTTGATAGGAACGGTTAACGGTTTACTGTCGGGTATTATAGTTCTCGGAATAATTCCGCTTTTTGAAAGCATGTTCAAACTTGTTACTCCGTATGGTCTTGCGGAATTGGCTGATAATAACCAGCCGTTGTTAAAACGTCTGCAGTTTGAAGCGCCAGGAACATTTGCCCACTGTCTTATGGTGGCAAATCTGTGCGAGACAGCAGCGGAAGCAATCGGGGCAGATCCTGTTCTTGCCCGTGTAGGTGCGCTGTATCATGATATAGGCAAGCTCAAAAGACCTTTATTCTTTGTAGAAAACCAGACTTATTTCGGTATAGAAAACCCTCATACAAAATTGAATCCCAGATTGAGCAAAATGGTTATAACAGCCCATCCTAAAGACGGTATTGATCTTGCAAAAGAATACGGACTGCCGCCTGTTGTACAAAATTTTATAATACAGCACCACGGTGATTCTATAGCAAGTTACTTTTATAATCAGGCAAAAATCGAAGAAGGAGAGGACAAAGTAACAGAAGAACAATTCCGCTATACAGGCCCCCGTCCGAATATGAAAGAAACTGCTATTTTGATGATTGCAGACTCTGTGGAATCTGCTGCCCGCACTTTAAAAGAACATTCGCAAGAAGAACTGGATAACATGATTAACAAAATTATCCAGACAAAACTCAATGACGGACAGCTCTCTGACAGTCCTCTTACACTAAAAGATCTTAAAACAATTGCATCAGTATTCAGCAAGAACCTGAGAGCAGCACACCACCAGAGAATTAAATACCACGAAAATATTATTCAGGAACTTGAAGAAAAAGCAATGAAAAAGAAATTTGTGGCTCCTGATAAAATCGTTACGGACGAAGAAGAAAAAATAGAAAAGAAAATACAAAAGCATTATCAGAAATGCGAAAATAACAACAATAATCAAGAAGCACAAAAAAACAACAATGAGCAGGAAAAAAGAGATTAATATTTTTATAGAAAATATATATGAAGATTTTGCTCAATCAAATAATCTGGATTTAGACACGGCAAAACTTACTCAGGATGCCGTAAAAATGACGGAATATTTTTTGTCCAAACCGGAACTTGTCAAAAAATCCTGCCTTGAAGGCTATGATTTTAGTCTTTTGTATTTTGACATAGTTTTGACGGATAACAAGAAAATTCATGAGATTAATCGTGAATACAGACAAAAAGATTCACCTACAGATGTAATAACATTTGCAATTTTTTCTGACAGCCCGAAAGAAGAAAGATTTATTTTTGACAATGAAATAAACCTCGGCGAAATATTTATATCACTGGACAAAGCCCTGGCCCAGTCAAAAGATGAATGCCATGAAAACAAAACTTTTTATGACGAACTTTATTTTCTGGTTGCACACGGCATACTACATCTGTTAGGATATGACCATAAGGATGAAGAAACACTGAAAGAAATGTGGAAGCTTCAACAGGAAATGATAGAAGCAAAAATATAATACAAGAATCAGGAATAAGGATAATGTCAAAATTTACCTCGGGAGGATATCGAAAAAGTCTGTCTTATGCACTGCAAGGTTTGAGTGTAGCTTATAAATCACAAAGAAATTACCGTTTTCATCTTTTTGTCGGATTTCTGGCAATACTGGGCGGAATTTTGCTCAATTTTAAATGTATTGAATACTGCGTTTTGATACTGTCAATTAGTTTTGTCATTACAGCAGAACTTTTTAATTCCGTAATTGAATTTGCTCTTGATGCTTTATATAAAAATAAATATTCTAAAATGGTAAAAATGGCAAAGGATTTGTCTGCCGGAGTAGTCCTTATTGCAGCAATGACTAGTATTTTGATAGGTATGATGCTGTTCGGCAGAAAATTGTTGATAATGTATTTGTATTAAAAAATATTACATTTTTTCTTTGTTTTGTTTGATTGCTGACAAAAATTTTTTATTTTGTTTTTTAACACAAAAAACAGTAACAATTTTTAGTACTGTAAAATGGTGTATTTTAGTGAGAGAAAACAAAATGATAGAAAAAATAGGTTTTAATTTTAATTTACAAAAAGCATCTGATAATAAAAAATTGACAAAAAAAGATATTCCTCCGGCAGCTGCATCAGGCAATGCGTCACAACCGGCGGCTGTACCGTCATCAAAACTTTTGCACAGTTATTTTGTAAGTTTTGGAAAGAATAAAGAATCATTTGAGCCTGATGACATAGAAACGAAAATTATCAAAAAAACACATAAGCCTTCTGTAAAAGACAAAATGGAAGAAATAGAAAGCAATTTGTCATACTACGGAGAAAAGCTTTTCAATGATTCCAAAGCACTTGCAAAAAAATATAAACACAATGAAATTACACAATTACATGTACTAAGAGCAGGGCTTGCCAGTATTATAAACTATATGGATAAACTTGATTCCGGCGAAGCTGCTTATGATGATGAATCTTCTTACAGCACATATTTAACGTTTGAAACAGATATAACAAAAACGGTGTTTTCAGATAAAACCAAAAGGGACAAAATAAGACCTATTATAAATAATGAAATTAAAGAGATTGACAAAAAATTAGCCGAGCTGCCGTCAGAAAATAAAGTAAATCTCAAACCTGAATTTTCAAAAGATTTTTTAAATGACATATACAGCCTTTATTCACAGGACAATGAAGAAGATATGGGCGGTGACGGACTTGTTCATGACCAGACAATATTCGAAGCAGCTTATTATCCTAATAATGACCAGATTAAAAAAGAATTTATTATTCCGTTCAGAACAGCATTAAAAGATGAAATCCAGCTGGATAAAAGACCTCTTTCACAAAGGATTCATTTGTCTTTTTATGATGACAAGGCTGCAAATATATGGAAAAACCTTGCTGTAGGTACCAATATGGCGATATTGCATGACAAAGATACTTCTCCGTCTTATCTTGTAAACTCATTCTTATCAGTTTTTGAAAACAGCAAAAACGGATTCGGCAATCTTACAAAAGATAACACTATTCTTGTCAATTTCAATGATAACGGTGAAATTGATAATAATTATATAAGCAAAAAGATTCACCAGTTCGGCAAAGACAAAGACAAAAATTATATTATGATAATGTCTATTATGGATAAAGATCTGGGTACACTTGATATCAGCAATGCCAATATTGATATGTTTGAAAAAGCACCGAAAAACGTAAAATTTGTAATGGTTGCTGATAAAGACAAATATTACAAAGAAACCTCTTCCGGTGATATACAAAAATTTTTCAGAGATTTCGGAGAAATCTCCATGCCTCTTATGAATATGGCTCAGGCAAAAAAAATGTTTAAGGAGCAGCCTGCTCTTACGGCAAAGATCAAAAAACCGTTTTCACAGCCGGCTATAGAAAAATGTATAGAAGCCGCTAATCAGCTTGACGGCAATTTCCCTGAAAAAGCACAAAAGGTAATGGATCTTGTTGCTGCATATTATGTTGATAAAGATAAAATAAGTGCGTCTGATGTGCAAAACTATGTAAAAGAGGCAAAGGAAATATTTAAACCTGTAGAAAATGACAGTTCAATCAAAGTTATTTTTGATACCGGCATAAAATTGAAAGATATGGTTGGCACACCTGCAACCAAAAAAGAAGCGAAGTCTATAGTAGACAGAATAAAAGATAAATCCATAGGCACAAAAGGATTTATTATTTATTCACAGGACGGTTCTGTAGGTGCCGGCAGAAAATATACAGCTCAGGCAATTGCCGGTGAATCAAAAATTCCTTATATAGAAATCAATGCAGTAGACTTTGGTACTAAAGATGTAGACCTTTTTGGAGGCGGTATCCTGAGTCCTGAAGCTTCCATGAAAAAACTTTTCGGAATGGTAAAAGCTCAGGCAGAAACAAACCCGTCTAAATCCGCAGTACTGTTTGTGGAAAACTTTGACTATTTTTCTTTTGGCGAATATGTGTCTGAATACCATGAAAAAGCTATGTCCCAGCTCATAAGAGAAATGAACAAGGCTCAGGAACAGGGGCTTAATATTGTAGTAGTAGGCTCTATGGGAGATCCTGCTCATATTGGCGAAGCGACATCAAAATCCTTTAAATTTATTGACCAGATTGAAGTTGAATCTCCGGAAGGAAACAAAGATGCAAGAAGTGAAATTATAAATTATTACATTAAGAAAAAAGGAATAAAGCTCTCAGGCGATGAAAAAGAACAAAACGAAATAAAAGAACATATAAACCTGATTACGGGAAGAACATCTTATATTGAAATTCTCACACTTCTTGATAAAGCAAAAAATGTAGCTAAAGAAAGAAAACACAAAACAATTGACAAATCAGACTTTACGGAAGCTTATTTGCAGATGACAACAGGCCGTCCGTCAAGCAATCAGGACCCAAAATACAGAAAAGAACTCGTTACCTCTCATGAATGCGGACACGCAACAAACGGTATTATCATGGAAGAACTTGCCAGAAAAGAAGGCAGGCTTGATCATATCGGTGATTCAATAAACTTTATTACTCTTGATCCTAGAGGCTCATTCGGCGGTGCAGTATATTTTAGTGATGAAATTAATCCCGAATACTCTTTTGAAAAAATATTCAGCGGACTGGTTACTGACTTTGGCGGAACTTCCTGCGAAAAACATTTCTACGGTCAAGACGGCAGCTGGGGTATAACAGCTGATATGAGAGCAGCTACTCATATGGCTTCTATGGCTACTATGTTAATGGGGCAGGGCAAGCATTTCGGCAAAAAATCGCTAAACGGTATGTGGGTAATATCTGAAAAAGATAAAGATAATATGAATAAAGATATTGATACAATGCTTACAAATGCACAGCTCGTATCAGATGCAATTACAGAAGTGTATGAAGATTTTAATAAGGAATTTGTCAAAAAATACTCTCCAAAAGTAGGCACTGGTGATTGCATTATTCAAAGAGAAGAATTCTTAAAAATGCTAAACGAATGGAGAGCAGAACAACCGGCTGAAAAGCAAAAAGAATTTGAGCTTCTGGACAAAACTATTCTCGGAGTTATTGCTGCAACAAAACGCGGCGTAAAATGTAAAAAACAGGGCGAATAATTATTTTAAATTCCTGTTTCTAATTGTCTTGTCAAAAGTTTGCTTTCGTTAGATAATTTTGTTAAAGAGACATTAATTGTTCAGGCAAAACAAAGGAGAAAATTATGCCAACAACTATCGAAGACGTAAAAGCAAGACAAATTCTTGACTCTAGAGGAAACCCGACTGTTGAAGTCGATGTAACACTTTCTTGCGGCGTTGTAGGCCGTGCTGCTGTTCCTTCAGGCGCTTCTACAGGTATTTTTGAAGCTCTTGAAATGAGAGACGGCGACAAATCAATTTATTGCGGGAAAAGCGTTTTAAAAGCAGTAGACAATGTTAACAATATTATCGCACCGGAATTAATCGGCGAAAATGCTGCTGACCAGCAGGCTATCGACAAATTGATGCTCGAACTTGACGGTACTGAAAATAAATCCAAATTAGGTGCAAATGCTATTCTTGGCGTATCTCTGGCTTGTGCTAAAGCTTGCGCTCTTGCATTTGAAATGCCTTTATACAGATACCTTGGCGGTATCAACGCTGTAACACTGCCTGTTCCTATGATGAACGTATTAAACGGCGGTGCTCACGCTGACAACAACGTAGACTTCCAGGAATTTATGATTACTCCGGTAGGTGCATCTTCTTTCACAGAAGCTATCAGAATGGGTGCTGAAGTATTCCACAACCTTAAAACTGTTCTTAAAAACAAAGGTATGGTTACTTCCGTAGGTGATGAAGGCGGATTTGCTCCAAACCTTTCTTCTAACGAAGAAGCTCTTCAAGTAATCATTGAAGCTATTGAAAAAGCAGGTTATACAACTGATCAGGTTAAAATCTGCTTAGACGTTGCTTCTTCTGAATTCTATGAAGACGGCAAATACAACCTCGCAGGCGAAGGCAAAGTTCTTTCCCGTGAAGAAATGGTTGACTTCCTCGCTAACTGGGTTGACAAATATCCTATCATCTCTATCGAAGACGGTATGGCTGAAGAAGACTGGGAAGGCTGGAAAATGCTTACAGACAGAATCGGCTCTCACT
>CALUVO010000061.1 GCA_944324245.1 Candidatus Gastranaerophilales bacterium
TTTAACTTAAAAGCGTTGCATTAAATAATAATTGCAGTAACAACACGATAGAGAAGCTTTGTTGTTTCTTCGTCTGCTGATTTGACCATTCTTATGATTTCTTCTTGAATAGCTTCTTTGCTATTGTACTCTGTCAATAGCAGCAGGTCTGACAATTGCAAGTTAAGTTTTTGTGCATAGTTTTCAAGAAGACTGGCAGAGGGGAAATTGCGACCGTTTTCTACACAGCTTTGATGTTTGGGGTCTATGCCGACCATTTCAGCAAGTTCTGCCTGCTTCAAGCCTTTTTTTACCCTGATTTCTCTTATGCGTTTACCTAATTGCTTTTTTAAGTCCATAACAATGCCTCATTCCAAGTTTAAACTACAGTGTCTGTAATCTAAACAAGAAATTACATAGTCTTTATTGACTAGTGATTACTTATAAGGTAATGTATATGTGAAATAGGTAATATTTTATTACCTCAATCTATGTTTTACGTAAAAGGAGTTGAATATGTTTTGTAGTAACTGCGGAAAAGAAATTGATGATAAAGCCGTTGTTTGCATTCACTGTGACTGTGCAGTCGGAAATCAAGAAAAACAAATAGTAGTACAACTACCCAAACAACAAAAAAGCTATGTAGCTGCATTACTATTATGCTTTTTTCTTGGAACACTTGGTGCACACCATTTCTATACGGGCAGACCTGCACAAGGTTTAATAATGCTAGTTATTACATTTACAGGTATTGGACTTATTATTACAATTCCTTGGGCAATTATAGAATTCTTTATTATTCTTTGTGGTGGATTTGGTACGGCAGACGGTGGAAAGTTGGTATAACTTGAAAAAATTACTAACCATATTGATTACAATGATTTTTGCTGCTCCGGCGTATGCTGATGGTATTGGTATAAATATCACAAAGTATGATTGTGTAAAAATGCCAATTTACATTACTAATGTTTTAGCTAATTCACCGGCAAGCAAAAATAATTTAACCAGTGATACGTTTATAGAAAGCATAAACAATAAATCAACAATAAAACTTAGTCTCGAAGAATGTTTGAATCTATTAAACACTGATGAAAGACAGGTTACTCTGAAGTTACGCAAAATTACATCAAAAAATGCTTATAAAATAAAAATTGATAAAAGCCAAGATTTTCAAGATTCTATTGGAAAAATACACTTAAGAGAGAATCAAGAATTCTATGAAACAAGACTTTTTGTTTACTTAATGTATAACAATAAACTTTCTGATATTTTGCAGCTTTATCTTAAAGGTCTTAATCGAAATGACAATCCTGAAATGTGGCAAGCATTTGATAATGATTACAATATGGTTGTCACAAAGTATCAACAATTTAAAAAATCACCAAATAATATGAAATCTAATTATGAATTGGTGCAAACGGCACAGCAACTGACCTATGTTTTCCAAGAAATCATAAATAATAGAACCAACGCAATATACACTATAATTAAAAATTATTGTAATCGCAGGTATATGGTAACATTTGCGCTTGATAACAGTTATTTAGGTAAGATAATAAGTCCAAGTGTTAGATATTATTACACTAAATCAAATTACAGCTTTACAGAGTTAGAAGAAATAAGAAATAACTATTATAAAGATACTCACGATATTACAGCTAAAGAGCTTTATGATTTTTATATAGTACCTTCAAGAGTAAGTAATTTAAACGATTTTGTATCATTTGCTGAAACATTGAGTGATTATGCACAAGAGTGTAATAGAATTGCTTCTGAAGTTTATAAATATAGTGTCAACTATGAATCTAAGAATTTGTCAAAAAGTAAGAAAACAGCTGGATTCATACCTGATGGCAATATATTATCAGTTTTATTAGGGTACAAAACACCCTCAAAAAATGCGGTTTATTTTTATTCAGCTAAACCGGTACCACGTTTAGAAGTTTTACAAAATGTTGCAGCCGGTTTGCTTATTAGACCAAGAAGAGAGACTGTGTATTATTCCTATGCAAGTAGACCAAAGACTATGCTTGTCTCAACTAATAAAAAGATTGCTGATGAAGAGCTTATACAAAGTGATATGTACTTTATTTATCAGGGGCTTTATTCGTATGTAAATGCATTGGGCGCAAGAAATACTGTCTATAAATTTAAAGAAATATCAAAAAATGAATACAACGCTTATTTGAACAAAAGCACTAAAGGATTATACTTTGTAAATCTTAAAGCTAATTAAGATATTATTACTAATTGTAAATCATTCATAAATTTATACTTGCATGTATAATTTACTCCTGTTAACATAAAATTATACACGGAGGTATAAAATGTCAAAGAAAATTAAAATATATATAGATAGCAATAAAAATCCGGTATTGCACATTGCAGGTTTGGCATTTGATAACTTTATAGCAACAGATGTGTATCGAAAAGCTGTTGAACTGTCACCCGTGTATCATAAACCAAGCTTTAAATTCAAGGACATTGAAAAAATATTTCCTAACATCTCTTATCGTATGATAAATGACTGGGATTCTAAAGGGCTGCTTGTAAACCACAGAGAAAATGCAGAAAAGGGCTGGCGAAGATTTTCTTTGCAGGATGTAATCCGGCTTAAAATTATTCAGGATTTAAAATCATACGGAATGAGCAATGATAGTATTTTAAACTGCATTAACGATATTTTTGAGCCTGATAAAGAACATAAAATGTACTTTTTTGAGTTCTTTTATTTTATTGCATTCTTAAAGAAACGCTCTGTTATTGTAGTTACCAAAAACGGGCATGCCGCATTTTTTAGAGAAAAAGATTACTATTTAGCCTGCCACAACGGCTACAGCTGCGCAGAGCCACTGCTTATTCTGCCGTTTGCGCAATACGTTGCACAATTAACGGGTAATAAGCTAGAGACTGAACAGCTATTTACTACACTGGATGTTGTTGATGAAAAACAGAAACGTCAAATTACTGCTATTGCTGACAAAATAGCAGATACAAATTATACCGACTATAGTATTGAACGTAAAAGCAGGCATGACAACGATTATCTTGTGATGAAATCAAAAAAAATTGAGACAAAACAAAAATTGACAGGTGAAGATTTATTAAAAAAAGTCAAAAATAAACCATTTACAAAAACAACAGCAGTTACAGATGAAAATGGCTCATTGACTATTATCACAGAAGAAACAGATAAACTTGTGTAATTTAGTGACTAGAAAACAGAGCTAAATTACAGTAATCACAAATAAAATTAAGGCGGCAGCAAGATAAGCTGAACCTTGATACAAGAGTAAAGGATAGGTAATCTATGCTTAGTATCGAGGTATGCAGGAAATTCTGCCGAGCAGCAAATTTACACCCCGATGATGAAGAAGTTGAAAACATTAAAGACTTCTTGTATCAGCTTGCCCAATTGTCGTGGCAAGGGTATTTGGAAGAAAAAATGAAAACAGAAGAAAGGAGAAAGCTAAGATGAATGCTGTTATTTACACAAGAGTTTCAACAAGAGAACAGGCTCAAAATGGTTTCAGTTTAAACAGGCAGGCGGAAGAATGTGAAAGATTTGCTCGCAATAGCAATTATGATATAGCAGCAATATTTGTTGAAGAGGGTGCAAGTGCAAAAACACAAAGACGACCTGAACTAGAAAAGTTGAAGAAGTATTGTCTTCAAAATAAAAAAAATATAGATGCAGTAATTGTGTGGAAAATAGACAGGCTAACAAGAAGTATGGGTGATTTTTATCTCTTGTCAGAATTTTTTAAAAGCCTTGATATAAAACTTCTTTCAGTTACTGAAATCAACGATGATACACCAATTGGAAAATTTTCAAGAACTATTTCAGGAGCTGTTTCACAATTTGAAAATGACCAAAAATCAGAACGTGTAACAGCAGGAATGAAACAGGCAGTCTCCGAAGGCTATTGGCAATGGTGTCCGCCAAAGGGATATATGAAAAATGGTAAAAATCTTGTTCCTCATCCAAAATATGCACCTGCAATAAAAAAAGTCTTTGAAAAATTTGCAACAGGCTTGTACAAACAAACTGATTTCATTAAAATTTTCAAAAAAGCCGGCATAAAAGCAAATGGCAATTTTATAGGACGAACTTTACGAAACTCCTTGTATTGCGGTGTTATAAGACACGAATGGCTGGAACATTCGGTAAAAGGGAAAATTGAGCCAATTATCAGTGAAGAACTTTTTAACAAAGTGCAAGAGATTTTAGACGGCAAAAAGCCGCAAGTTACAGGTTATAACAGAAACAATCCTGATTTTCCTCTTAGACAATTCCTTACCTGTCCTAATTGCAACCAACCATTAACCGGAGGTTGGTCTAAAGGTAATGCAAAAAATAAATTCCCTTATTATCACTGTTACAATAAAGATTGTTCCTGCAAACTAAGAGTAAGAGCAGACATAGTAAATAAAATATTCCCTGAGTACCTGAAAACAATCAAGCCTGAACCACATTTACTAAAACTGTACAAAGCTGTTCTTAAAGATGTCTTTAAAATAAACACAAAAGAACACAAATCCCATATAGATTGTTTAAACAGACGTCTCTCACAGGCTCAAGAGCGCAAGGATAAACTTCTCGATATGTATATGGATGAAAAAGTATCAGAAGTCGACTACAGACGCAAATCAGAGCTGCTTGAGAACACTATTAAAGAAATACGAGAAGAACTTTTTCAAACCCCGCCTTTAGAAGAAGATTTTAACGCATATATTGATTACGCTTTCAGTGTAATAGCTAATGTAGACAAGATGTGGGCTAACGGTTCGCTGGATTTAAAGCAGCGATTACAAAGATTAATCTTTCCTCAAGGATTAACATACGATTTAGAAAGTTTTCGAACCGTCGGGATTGCAAATATATTCACAAAAATAGGAGCCTTAAAGGCTCCTTATAATGAAATGGTACTCCCAAGGGGATTTGAACCCCTGCCGCATCCGTGAAAGGGATGTGTCCTAGGCCTCTAGACGATGGGAGCATTTTGCTTTTTTCGTCAAACAGACTGTAGAAATAATATTATCTAAGACATATTTTAATGTCAACAAACTTTTTATATTTACTTTAAAAATTTGAAAAACACTGTTATTTATAGTAAATTTTTTGTAAGTGAGGGAGTATGGCAAAATCAGAAATTAATTATATAAACAGCATTGATGTTGACATAAATGAAGCAACGCCTATGCTAAAACAGTTTTTGGAAATAAAAAAAGAAAATCTCGATGTCCTTCTTTTATACAGGATGGGCGATTTTTACGAAACTTTTTTTGAAGATGCTTTAATTCTGTCCAGAGATTTGGAAATTACCCTGACCAGCCGTGAGGGCGGTAATCTCGGCAGAATCCCGATGGCAGGAATTCCGGCAAAAGCAGTTGATAATTATCTGCCCAAGCTTCTTGAAAAAGGACACAAAATTTCCATCTGTGAGCAGCTTGAAGACCCTGCAACAGCAAAAGGCCTTGTTAAAAGAGATATTGTAAAAACAATTACAGCCGGTACTCTTACAGAAACAAATCTTTTAAAATCCAATGTAAATAACTATCTTGCAGCAGTAATTAAAGATAAAAAAAGTGAACTTTACGGTTTTGCTTATACTGATATTTCAACAGGCGAGTTTAAAGTAACCCAGACAAATTTTGAACAGCTTTTAAGCGAGCTTTCAAGAATAAAACCGTCCGAGATTGTTGTTCCTAAAATTTCGCAAAAAGTTCTGCCGTTTCAAATTGTCGGGGATGAAAAAATTGATTTGCCCGATGAAATAACACAAAACTACAATTGTTCAAAAATAAGCTATGCAGCATTTGACGAAGAGCGTGCGCAAAAAAATATTAAAGAAATTTTCAAAGTCGAAACGCCGGAAGCTTTTGGCTTCTCTCAGTTTAAGGCGGGTTTTTGCGCGGCAGGAGCAATTATAGAATATCTGTTCAAAACACAGATTGACAATTTCCCTAAATTTGAAAAAATAGAAAGCTACAGCCTGACACAGTATGTATCCATTGATACAAATACAAGAAGAAACCTTGAGCTTACGGAGACCTCACGCGACAAAACAAAATTTGGCTCTTTATTGTGGGCTATTGATAACACAAAGACCAATATGGGTGTCAGACAGCTCAAAAAATGGATACATCAGCCGCTTAAAAACATTGAAAAGATTACACAGCGTCAGGAAGCAGTGGAAGAGCTGATAAAAAACACTTCCGCCAGAATAAAACTAATAGGACTGCTCGAAAAAGTTTTTGATATACAGCGTCTTTCAACAAGAATAAGCAACAATACAGCAAATCCGCGTGATTTCCTTGCTTTGAGAGATACAATCAAACTGCTTCCTCTTTTTAGTGAAGTCTTGAAAGATTTTAAATCGAATTTACTTACAAAGTTGACTCAAAATAATGACGGGCTTCTTGACTTTGCCAATATTATAGACAAGACCATTTCTGATGATGCACCGATAATTGTAAAAGACGGGAATGTAATAAAAGATGGTGTATCCGCTGATTTAGATTATTACAGAGATTTGTTAAAAGGCGGCAAAAACTGGCTTGTCGAATTTGAAAACAAACAGAAAGAAGAAACCGGCATTAAATTTTTAAAAGTCGGTTTTTCAAAGACTTTCGGATATTTTATTGAAGTTTCAAACTCGAATCTTTCCATGGTGCCGGATAACTATATAAGACGCCAGACTCTTACTAACGGAGAGAGATTTATTACTGACGAATTGAAAAAACACGAATCAGATGTACTGTCCGCACAGTCAAAATCACTCGAGCTGGAATACAAGATATTTTCTGACTTAAGAGAATACTCAAAAGAATTTGTAGATCCGGTCAGAGAAGTTGCAGAAGCATTTTCTGATATTGATGTTTTGACGTCATTTGCCGTATGCGCAATAGAAAATAAGTATACAAAACCTGTTATCACAGATTCAAATGAGCTTTACATAAAAGAAGGCCGCCACCCTGTGCTGGAAAAAATTCTCCCTATGGGGAAATATGTTTCAAATGACCTGAAACTTGTAGCTGATAATCATAATGAAACAGATACGCAGTTTATGATTCTAACAGGCCCTAATATGGCGGGCAAGTCTACTTATATGAGACAAAATGCACTTATTGTTATACTGGCTCAGATAGGGAGTTTTGTTCCTGCCGATGCAGCAAAAATCGGTATTGTAGACAAGATATTTACGCGTGTTGGAGCAGTCGATGACCTGTCATTAGGGCAGTCTACTTTTATGGTAGAAATGAATGAAACAGCGTTTATCCTGAACTCAGCAACAGAAAAAAGCCTGATTCTTTTAGATGAAATCGGCAGAGGTACAAGCACCTATGACGGTGTTGCCATTGCGTGGAGTGTTGCGGAATATATTGCAACAAAAATAAAAGCAAGAACCATTTTTGCAACCCATTATCACGAACTGAATGTTATGAGTTCACTGTTCCCTCAGATTAAAAACTACAGGGTAACAATATCAGAAAATGACGGTGAAATAATTTTCTTAAGAAAAGTTATAGAAGGCTCAGCAAGCAAAAGCTACGGCATACAGGTTGCTAAAATGGCGGGACTGCCGCAATCAGTAATAAAAACTGCGGAAGATATGATGACAAAAATGCAGATTGACTATTCAAAAGACCTGTCAGCGAACAAGCGCAAGAATAAAATTCCTGCGCCTGATGTGCCACAATTATCGCTAATTTTCAACAATGATGAAAATTAATATTGTTATTCAATACCTCTTGCGAGTTTCATACCCTGCACAAGATTATCCAGCTTTTTCAAATCTTCGTTACTGTGTAAAGCTGTAAGTGCCAGTCTTATAAAATCAGTTGCCGCTTTATCTTTGCAGATTTTCTTATATTCTTTGAGCATATAATTCATATTCTGCTTTGCTTCAACGTCAACACTGTTTAATACAACTTTTTCGCTTCCGTCCGGATAAAATACCACTATCTTTGATATTTTCTTGTTATCAAAATATTCTACGAAAACAGGCTTGTTGAGATTTTTGGCAGTTTTTGCCATAATTCCGTCCGTACACTTTTTCTCTTTCGTAATTTTATTTGGAAAAAGTTCATAAACATTGTCTTTTGCGGATTTGCGTGCTTGAACAACAGGAGTACTGTCTGTTCCTGTCATTACACCTTCGTTTTCATTGATTAAAAATTCAAAATCAAAAAGCTCTTTTGGTGTAACATCAAGAGCCATACACAATTTTTCCAGAGTTTTGCAGGAAGGAAAATGTTCACCTGTCTCAATTTTTGACAATTGTCTGGAATGAATGCCGATTATACCGGCTAAATCTTCCTGCGTAATGTTTCTTGCTTTCCTGATAAGTTTTAGATTGATACCCAATCCGTTTTTGAAGTTTGTCATAATAAAGTCCTTTCGTTTTAGTATATAGTCCTTAAATGATTAATTTAAGGTGATTTAACGCTTATATTTGGAGATATAAAATTTGACTTAGGCGTTTTACGACATATCATGTAAATAATCAGAGTGTTTTACACCCTGTTACAGCACCGCTAATGGGACAATTTTTAATTTATGAAATAAATTTTTAACAGGAATATCTTTTTATGAATGATGAAAAAAATCTTATCTTTACCTATCTAAATCTCCCTAAAGAGACTCCAGGTTACATAAATTTGTGTATAAAAACCTGGCAGAAATATATTCCGGAAGGATACAATGTTGTCATTTTAAATCCTGAAAATTTAAAAGATTATATATCTGCTGAAATTTTAAACAAAAATATTTATGACAGGATATCTTCTGATTCTTCGTTTTTCGCTTATGAATACATTGCAGCAGCGGTTTTGTATTGCAACGGAGGAATTTTTTTGGAGCCCGGCATCATTATGACAGATAAATTTTCACCGCCTGATATATTGCTTTCAAAATTTGAAATTATTTTATACGGCAGCTCAAAAACAGATCCCTGTGCGGGTTTTATGATGGCAAGAAAAAATGCTCCAATACTTGAAGAATTATTGAGAAGGCTGGACTTTTTTACTTATCTGCCGGAAATCCAAAATTATAAACCATTTATGCTCTTAAAAGATATACTAAAAGAAGATTGTTCACAATCCGCAATTGTTCTGGATTGTGAAGAGTCTGGATACTTAATGGAAAAAGCAATGTATGGAGTTTCTGATAAATATTTGTACAACAAATACTATTTTTCAAATATTTGTAACACGAAAGACTTTTTTAAAACAGAAAAAGGGCTTACGGCATTGCAAATTGGAAATACACCGGATATTTATAAAAATATGACAGAAGAAGAATTTCTGTATCAGGACATATTACTCTCAAAGATTTTTAAAACACTTTTATAAAAGCGCATTTATTTTTAAAATTATTTATAATAAGCCTGATAAATTTACTCCAGAGGTTTAAAGCACCGAATCGAAAATTTATACTTTATCAAGTAAAACGATAGAGGGATAAATTTTATGTATAAATTAAGACTCAGGGAAAATCGCGGAAAAACAATAACAGAAAACTTAAACAGCTTTCATACATTTTCTTTTGCACAATATTTTGATCCTTTTAACATGGGATTCAGCGACCTCAGGGTAATAAACGATGATATATTAAAACCCGAAGGGGGATTAGATTTTCATTCCCACGCAAATATGGAAATAATAAGCATTGTATTAGACGGAGAACTTTCTCACAAAGACACGTCCGGCGGCTCCGAAATCTTAAAACCCGGAGATGTTCAGGTGATGAGTGCAGGCAGCGGCATAACTCACAGTGAAGTCAATCCTTCATTTACGAATTACTCAAGATTTTTTCAAATCTGGATACTGCCAAACAAAAAAAATCTAAATCCTGCTTACAGCACAAAATATTTCCCCAAAAACCAAATGGAAAATAAAATGAAATTAATTGTTTCGGGAAACGGAAAAGATGGTTCTCTAAAAATCCATCAGGATGCGGAAATTTACAGGTGTTTTATAAATTTAGACATAACAGTAAGCTATGATATTCCTCCAAACAGAAAACTATGGATACAGGTTGCAAACGGGGCAATTGATATTAATTCAAATATCCTTGAATCAGGCGACGGTATGTCTATTGTCGATGAGAGAGGCTATCTCGATATAACAGGTGTGGACAGGGAATCCGACTTTCTTTTATTCAATTTAAGAAATTTGACTTTGTAAAATTTTTTAAATACACAGTACTATAAATGTAATATTAGTAGTATAATAATTGTGCAAATGTGAACGTACAAGATAAGAGAAAGAAGTGCTATGAAAATCCTAAATGTCTCCCCGTTGAATTTTAATTACTCACAATTACATGCATCAAAAGCTGCAACAAATCCCCAATTAAATGTTACTAATTTACAAAACACCTTATCAAAAGACACTGTTTCCTTCTCAGGGAAAAAGAATGATGAAGAGCTTTCTAAATTCGGATTATTGAGAGAAAAAGCAGATGATGAATTCAATATTAAAACTCTTTTTAATATTGATTCTACAAAAAATGACAGAAACAAAATAGTTCTAAACACATTAGAATGTAATTTAAAAAATGCAGACGAGCCAGTATTATTTTTCGGTCAGGAAAAAGATTTTGCAAAAGCTCTTGCTGAAAAATCTATAAAGACAAAAGATTTTGAAACCAGAGATGATTCAAAATTCTACTATATCTCATTTGCAGATAGAAATATTCGTTATGACTTAAAATATGACAAAAAATCAGGTGAGCTTGCTAACGGTTCTGCAATGGCTGTAACAAAAGGCAGCATCAACGCTCTTGAAAGAATCGATGTACAACCTTCCCCAAATAAAGAAGATACATACATGTTACATTACAAACTTATCCAAAAAATAAAAGACTGTTCTGCTATTGAAGATACATATTTAATTTACAAAGCAGGTAAAGAGGCACCTGAAAGCAGTTACACAACAAAATATCTCTTTAATCAGAAAAAAGGTATAGATGAAAAGCAGGTTTTTGCCAAAGTTTATGACGAAGACGGTTTTTCTACAAATTTTGAAAGCAAATATTCAAATATTGCCTTAAACTAATGTAATAGATATACTACTTTAAAAAAGAGTACAAATTAAAATTTGTACTCTTTTTGTATTACTTTCTTAGCCATTTTAGAATTTTTTTCCGGCATTCTTAATAATATTTATAAATTTTCCCCAAAAACAGCAAATTTTTTTAATGTTTTGTTTTAGAATAAAAAAGATTTTGTAAGCAAAACAGATGTAGTGGAAAAGTGCAATTAATATCTTTAATGTCAAATAAAAATTTATATAACAATCAGAGTTTCAAATCTGAATCAACAGGGCAAACTCCTCCGGCTCCTAAAGCAAGAACCGTGTATTATAATGACTTTGCAAAGAAAAAAGCTGATGAATGTCTTGGCAACGGCGATTTTGAAAAAGCTGTTCAATATTATAAACAAGCATTAAAAAACAGCCCTGATAATGCAGACATTCATCTGAATATAGCAAAAACCTATAACTACAGTGCGCATTACAAAGAAGCTATCCCTCATTTAGAAAAATATTTGCAAAAAAACCCCGATGATATTGAAAATATAACGCTTCTTGGTGAGTGTTATAAAAAATCAGGCATGCTGTCAAAGGCCATGGAATATTTTAATAAAGCGCTTATCATTGAGCCCCACTATGATTATGCAAGGCGAAATCTTCTTGATGCGCAGAATCTTTTGTTATCCTGTATTGACCCTGCAAAAGCAAAACAGGAAAGATACAATGATGCTATAAAAAACCTGACAGAAGCTGTAAAAATAGCCAAAAACTTTTTCCCGAAGGGTTACACTGATGATATGAAAGATATAACAGTTTCTTTTAATAAAACATCTAAAATGGGCGGCAGGTCTAATATTGCACAGTATGAACACAACAAAAGGAAAATTTCTATTACGGATGAATATACCTATGCTGACCCGAAATTAACAGGTGCATACCTAATACACGAATTTGTCCACGGAAAAGACAATGACCCTTATACCTCTGTCAGAGAAGAGCAGGACGCTTACAGAGTACAGGCTCAATACTGGGTTAACAATGTAAAAGATGTATATGACCCTGAAATGGATTATGTATCAGATTTGTACAAACAATCTGCACAGGCACTGGATGACAGAGTAGCAGAAATATATCAATTGAGAGACCCCGGTATCGCACAGACCTCATATAATCATCCCCCCACAAAAGGTAAAGCTGCTGCATACTCACTCTCCGGCAGCAATGTCCAGCCTCTTCGTGCGTATGAAATAATTGTGTAGGAATGTAAATAAGTGTAAAATTTTGACTGATTATTCTATTATTTTTATGCAAAAATAATTCTTGATGTTTGTTATATAACCGAAACAAAAAATAAAAATTATTATGACAATAGACCCCTTAAAATATACAAACTATTTAATAAAAAAGACATCACCTCTGAGAAAATTTGTTACTAAATTGGATAGAAAAGGTGCAGTGCTGCCTGTTCTTTTATTGGAAGCGACTGTTACCGGCGGAAGAACTTATCAGGCATATAAAAGAGACGGCTTTGTTGAAGCAAGAGAAAGAGTAACAGAAGAATCTCTGGGCGCAATTTTTTGGCTGTTCGGAGCAGCAATGGCAGGGGCTTTCTTTGACAAAATCGGCCAACTATTCATGAAAATACCCAAAGACATGCCTGCAGTCGGAGTAGACGAAGTCAGAACTCCGTTTAAAAATTATATTAATACAATGGCATCTAAACTTAAGGTATCTCCAAAATATCTTGCACAATTTTCTGTCGGTAAAACTCTTGCTAGTTTAGTTACAGCTTGCTTATTTATTGGATATGTTGTTCCAAAAGCAAATCAGGCTATTACAAAACATATCTATGGACGGATGAACACAAAAGATCCTAACCATGAAAAAGCGCCGAACCCTTATACAAACAGACTTACCATAAAAGATGCCCGTTCTATATTCTCCGCTAAAGGGGTATCAATAAATGCTGTGGATAATTTTAAAGCTCTTATGGATAAAAATAATCCGCTAAATACATCTGCTTCTATTTCTTCTGCTGTACCGTCATTTAAAGGACCGGTTGAGACAATGCTCCGTATTGTTCAAAACTTTGAAGAAAACAGAGTATGGCAGCTCCTCGGTACAGACGTTGGTACAGTAAGCGGCAGAACAATCAATGCCAGAAACAACGATGAACGTGTTGAAATTATGTTCAGAGATATTATGTCCATACCGTTTTATGTATTTACAATGCCTCTTATTGTTAAATTTATGAGCAAACACGATAAATTCAAAGGCTTAAATACAGGACTCAACCCGATGAGTGCGATGGAAACACATAACAAACTTGTGGAAAAAATGGGTAAAGCAGGATACTCCGAAATGACACCTGATGCATTTAGAGAGTTTGCTCTGGGTAATGAAGAAAACGGAAATAAAGTATTTAATAAAGTGTTTGGTGAAAAATTCCCGCAAAGAGAAGAATTTATAACCAAAAAATATCTCGGATTTATACCTGTAAAACAAAATCAGCCAATAAGAACTATTACTCTTGCTGAATTTGAAGAACTTGTCAGCAAAAATTCGTCTGAATTTAAAAATCCAGAACGAATTAAAAATCTTGCACTCAGAATGTCGGGTCTGCAGCCTGAAAAATATAATGAAGGATTAAAAACATTTGAAAAAATTCTAACTGAAACACAAATTAAAGATGTACTAAAAGGCGGCACTGCAAGAGAACCCGAGTTCTTAAAAGATATTCTTGATAATATTTATGAAAAAGATTTGATTGATATTAATAATCCAAAATCTCTTGCGGAAAAACAAAAACCGCTTACAAATTCGTTTAAATACATTTCTCAGGAATCTATTGAAACTAACAGACAGAAAATTTTTGATTATATAGAAGCTATTATTAAAGATGCAAAAGACAATGCAAGAAATGTTGATTTTAAATCTATGTTAAAACTCAACAAACGTAATTATCACAAATACGGATTGTTTATGGGACTGGGTATGGGCGTATCAGCACTCTTCCTGTCAACAATTATTCCAAAAATTCAATACTATATTACATACCTGCGTACAGGCAAAAATAGTTTCCCGGGAACGGAAAATATGCAAGAACCAGAAAAGAAATAGCATAAAAGCTAAATATCTTACAACGCCAGTAAAAATATTCTCTAATCCGGTATCACCCTTATCTGGACTATCAAATTGTATTTTGTTAAAATTAACCTATGAATGTGTGTATCAGGAAAATGGAACCATCTGACGTGAACGAGGTAGTCAGACTTGAAGAGCTATCTTACGGTCAGCATCACTGGTCAAAAGAATCTTTTTATAATGAGCTGGAAAACAACCTCGCTCATTACTACTGTGCGATTATGAAAGATAATGTTCTCACAGGCTATGCAGGCTGCTGGCATATCTTTGAAGAAGCACACATAACAACTCTTTCTGTTCATCCTGATTACAGAAAAAGAGGAATAGCCCAAAAGTTGCTTTTTGCTATTATAGATGATTGTTACAAGAACAAAATTAAATACATTACATTAGAAGTAAGAGAATCTAATATCGCGGCAATCTCTCTTTATGAAAAGAACGGTTTTAAATCTATCGGAACAAGAAAAGGCTATTATCAGGACAATAACGAAAATGCGCTTATTATGTTTACAGAAAATATCTGGTACGAAAAGTTCAAAACGATATATAATAAATTGCATCAGGAGCAAAAAATATAAGTGAAAACAAAACGACTCAAAGAAGAACTGGATGCATTTAATGCTGAAAATAAAAAACTGAAAATTACCCTCGGCACACTTGTGGTAATGGGTTGGTGCGTATTTCTTATTATTATTGCAACTTTTACACAGTTAGATTTTTCTCACTATATACTAGGTTCATTAAATCCGTCAGATGCATCTTTTTTAAAGCTAAAACATTATGCTTATATACCGCAAGTGCCGGTGATTCTTTTTATTGCAGCATTGATAGGTAAAAGATTTGGAATAACGGTAGTTTTAATATACATAATTCTCGGGCTTACGTTCTTTCCTATATTCGCTCTTGGAGGAGGACTAGGCTATATTTTTGAATATAACTTCGGATACATACTGGCTTATATTCCTGCAATATTTATAGTTTCATTTACTCTTAAAGACAAATTTAATTATGCAACAATAGCTAAAGCTTCTATTCTGGGTGTTTTGACTATTCACATAGTAGGTGTATTTTATTTGATATTGATGGCAATTATACACAGAGACCCGTTTTCGCAGGTCAGTGGATGGATAGTAATGCAAAGCGGAGTAAAGATGATATATGATCTCATCTTCGGTTATCTTGCAATATTGTTTTCAAAACCGGTTAAACAACTACTCTGGCTATCTATGGGATAATCTAAAATCTTCTAAATATTGTTTTCTTTTATATATTTTTGAATTTTTAAATCTTTGATTATAGCGTTATACATTTTTGTACGCTGCTTTTCGGAAACAAATTTATTCGCATCGATACTTGCTCTTATAGATGCAACTTCTTCATTATCAAGCTCAATTTCATCTGGATTAAAACCTGACAAATCGTGTTTGTATGGATTTTGAGAAACCTCCTGTGAAAAAATTTCTTCCTTTTTTTCATTTTTCCACAGCTTATGCGAAAAATTTATGTCGGTGATTTCAATTCCCAGAGGTTTTGCATATATATTTATCTTTTTAATAATATCCTGCTTAAACATCAACAGTTCTGAACTTACTGCGGCATTGGCACAGGCAACAATAAGCACACCGGCAGCATTTAATGATTCTATTTTTGAATATTTCTCAAATTTTTTGCCGGCAACTTTATTCCAGAATTTGAAGAGAGTAGCTTTTTTTACACCGTTTTTGAGATTTGAGTTTTGGACTATTTCATTCATTACACTGCCAAGACTGTTAAAATCAGTATAAAAAAACTCTTTATTCTTTTTCATAACTACTTTTTATTTTCTGCACGTCTTTGTTCTATTATTTTGCCGATTCTGTCAAAATCCTCGGGAGTATCTATGTCACCCACAGAACCTGTAAGATACACAAGCGGTTTTTTGCCTATAAAATCTTTGACTTCTTTCATTACATCTGTTTTTACAATATAAGTCGCTCCTGTTTCGTGCAAAAGCGGATAGTGTCTGTCTGTATCCTGTCTGCGCGGTCTGTGACGATAGTCGTACAGGCACTGGTATTCTCCCGTATCAGGATCCTGCCTCCACAAAGCGTGTGTAATACCGCATTTCCTTCCAGCAAAAACTGAATCACATCCGCTGGGTTCATTTTGCAAAAACAGCTCAAAGGCTTCATCCAGTTCACGGGCATCACGCAAAGGACACGTAGCCTGCAAAAGAATTACAACATCCGGATGATAATTTTGTTTTTCCAGTTCGTCAACAACCTGAAGCAAAACCGGTGCTGTTTTTGTCTCGTCCTGTGCAAGTTCATCAGGTCTGTCAATGACCTCTGCACCCAGAGACAATACAACCTCTTTTATTTTAGGGCTTTCTGTAGAAACAACGGTTCTTGTAACATATTTTGAATTATGTGCAGCTTCTATTGTATAAGCGACAAGAGGTTTACCCGCCAGCGGTTTAATATTTTTTCCGGGAATACCTTTAGACCCGCCTCTGACAGGGATTATTGCAAGAACTTCCATATAAATCCTAATTCCTATTAACTTATTTTATATTTAATTAATCGAGAATTTCTTCTAAAATTTTAGCATTATTCATAGCTTTTTGCGGACTCGGCAATTTTGTACGTTTGATATAGCTTCTCAAAGCTTCACGCACAAGTTCGCTTCTTGTTCTTTGTTCGTTACCTGCTACCTGATCGATTTTTGTTAAAAATTCGTCGGGCATTGATACCAATATTCTTGCCATTTTTTCTCCTTTTATTAATAGTCTATTTTAGCAACTTCACCACATTATTATACATCAAAAAGTTATATTTTCTATATCATTTAGTGCTAATTTTATAATAATGTTACATTAAGTTTTAGATTGTTTTATTTCTTGCGCGACTTGATGTTTCATTTGTCCGTACATTTTTGCAAATTCAGGGTTGTCGCCCCAGAAAACAGCAAATCTTTCTTCGCCAGTCGTTTTGGCAGATACTTCAGACAGTGCTTCTCTGACTTTTGGTAATCTTTTCCAGGCTTCTTTTGCAATATAGCTGTTAAGTTCTTTATTTTTTGCACTCAGCATACGATTTTTCCTGACAACACTGTCATAATGAGCTTTGTTATAAGCTTTTGTCTTTGCAGCTATTACAGCATTCAGTTCTTCATCACTTGCCTTTAGCAATGCCTGATAATTTTTGCCTAAGTCGGGAATTCTTGTTTTATCGGCAAACCAGCTTAGCGCACTTCTATCCTTTAAGCCTAAATCCTGTGCAGTTTCATTCAGAGTTTTTAGTTTGCCCCATCTTTCTTTAAGCACATACAAAGAAAATTCAGAAAGAGGCATTTTTTCTTTTATTTTTTTCAAGTTAGCAGTATCTCTTTGTACTACATTGTTTAGTTCAAGTACTTCTTTGAATTCAGTGAAGACATTGCGTACTTCATCAAGTGATTTGCAATCTAATAAAGGACTGTATACAAAAAGATGCAAATCTCTTAAAGTAGCGGTGTATTCCGTATTGTTTCTATTCATTTGTGATACAAGCTTTTGCATTCTCTCAGGTAAAAGATACAGTCTTTTTGAATATATATATTTAAGGCTAATATCCTTTGCAGAGCCAAAAGAAGTGATAGAAGCTTTATCTAAAGAATAATTGCCATATGAATTGTATTGAGGATATATTTTCATATCCGGTAAAATGCCTGTAAACAACAAAAATTGTTATACAAACCCACAAACTTTACATAAGTTTATTTTACAGACAGAGCAAGTTTATAAATTTTATTTTTATTCAAACCATATAGCGTACTTAAAATTTGTGAAATGTCTTTGTCCGAATAATTCTGATTTTTCAATTTTTGAATCTTTTGTATAAACTCTGTGTCGTCTGCCTGTGCAGATGACTGGCCATACAACATACAAACTATTTCGCCTTTTAGAGTATTATTTGTATAATAATCAATAATTTCTTCCACCATACCTGTTTTAACTTCTTCGAACATTTTTGTAAGTTCTCTGCCTATAGATATACGCGAGGTATTGCCCCTTACGTTTAAAATATTTTTTAATGTTTCAATCAAACGCAATGGTGATTCATAAAAAACTAAATCTGTATTTACAAATTTATCAAAAATTTTTGTTTGCTGAGAGGCTGCACGCGGCAAAAAGCCGCAAAAAGCAAATTCTTCACTTTCTCTCGGTATCATAGAAACAAAAGTCGTTATTGCGCTGGCGCCTGGTATTGATGTAATTTTAATATCATGTTCAAAAAGCTCTTTTACCAGTATACGCCCGGGATCAGACACACAGGGTGTACCCGCATCGGAAATCAAAGCTATTTTTTTGCCTTCGTTTAAAAGGTTTAAAAATTCTTCAGTTCTCTGTTTTTCATTAAATTTGTGATAGCTTACAAGCTTTGTTGTTATTCCGTAAGCTTCTAACAGGTTTACGCTGGTTCTGGAATCTTCACAAGCAACAATATCGACTGATTTCAATATTTCTATTGCTCTCAATGATAAATCAGATTTGTTGCCGATTGGTGTTGCAACTATATATACCTGTGCGTTATTTCTATTCAAAGACAAGCCCCTGACGTTTTCTTGTTGTAACAATACCGGTATTTTTGAAGGTCAAGAGTTTATATAAACCGGTTTGTTCAAATATACGTGAAATATTAGGTTTCATATTTTGTACATGAATTTTTATTTCATTAAATACTGCTATTCTTTGTAAGTACAAGAGTTTTTCAATATCTCTCATGCAGATTTCATCTACATTTGAAAAATCTAGCTCTACCTCATTAACAGCACTTTTAATAAGCCCTGTCGCCTGAGTTTCCTTGTCAAGCCAGGAATTGATATAAATTTTTTGCATTATAAATCCCAAGATTAAATTTTTATAAAAAGATATTTAAACGATATCCCCAACAAATTTATGATAACAGAGAAATATTCCATGCCAATTTTTTAATATTATTTAACATTTTCTATCGTCAACAGACTCATTCTATTTTTGTAGGCAACGCAAGCGGAGGATTATTCTAAAGATTCATCGTATACAACTACTCTGTTTCGGCCTCTTCGTTTTGCTTCATACAAAGCAATATCAGCACACTGATAGAGCCGCTGGGGTATATCACAGTTATTATCAAGTTCACTCACACCGACACTGATAGTAACATTCAAAAAATCCTTTCCGAGTATCTGGTCATCAGAAATATTTATTGCTGTTTTCTCCACGGTTTTTCTTAATCTCTGTGCTACAAAAGCAGCTTCTTTTATTTTTGTATCCGGCAAAAGTATACAGAACTCTTCACCGCCGTACCTTGAAGCAATATCGTATTCACGAAGTTCTTCAGCTATTATTTTTGCAACATTTTTAAGCACATAATCTCCTGCGCTGTGTCCCCAGGTATCGTTTACGTGTTTAAAATAATCAATATCCAGCATAATGCAGCATAGCGGCTTATTGTTTCTTTTTGCATTGGAAAATTCCTGTTTTAAACGAGTTTCAAACTGTCTGCGGTTATTTAATCCTGTCAACGCATCAAGTGTTGCATACTTAAGAACCTGAGCATAAGTGTTTGCCCTTTGTGTTGTAACTGATGTCTGAGCGCTAAGCTGCAAAAGATAATCAATTTCCTCCTGCGACAGTTTATCAAGGTTGCTGCTTGCAGCAATTACTCCTATAGTTTTATCCTCATTTCTTATTGCAAAAAGACCTGTTTTACCGTTCTTTGAAATTATATAAGCCTTGTCTTTTTTCATTTTTTGCAGCAGTTTTAAAATTTCTTCATCCTGACAATCCAACGGCCAGAAAAGCTTAAAATCGCCTTTTTCATCTTTAGTAAAAATATAAATAAGATGCTCTGTAACAAATCTGTCTATCAACTCTCCTATTATTGGAAGGATATAATCCAGATCAAACTGTGTTTCTATAAGTTTTGCTATGCTTTTCATTACATTCTGAAACTGGATATGCACACAAAGGTTCCGGTTTAATATCTTTCTGGAAATTTCCGAGCTTATTTGAACCATAGATATTCTTATAGCATATAAAAAATTATTATTTAACTCCTGCAAAATTTTATTAAAATTTATCTCTATAACGCCAGTAAGTTTATTTTCATTAAAAACAGGGAAATAAAGGAGATTTTTTTCTCCTGTTAATGTAGCGGAACACAGTTTCAGAATATTTTTTTGAGAGTATTTTATAACTTTGTTATTCAAAACAAAACTCTCGATACCGCTTTTATTCAATTTATTAAAAATGTTTTTAACAAGTTCCTGCTGCTGATTTTTTTCTATTGTAATCCAGTTTTTTACAAAATCACGAAGAGCCGACGTATTATTGTCTTTTACAAAAACCTGAAAACTATTAACGGCAAAATAATGACTCAAAATTTCTTTTAGTTTATCAAGAAGAATCTTTGAATCGGAAATACCGGCAAGCGCATTTGACACCTGCCAGAGAAATTGCAGCTCAACGTCGCAGTTGTTTTTAGAAATCTTTGCTGTATCTGCCATTGTAGAGATCATCCTCTTCGTATTCTTCAAATATTTTTTTTGCAGGACATTTTTTAAAGCTTTTTTTCATAAACTTATCAGCTTCTTCGGAATCCGCAACAACTTTACCGTTTACGTACGTAATATGATTGACCCCGAGCGGATCATCTTCGTTTTCTACTTCTTCAGAAACTATATGAGGAGTGTGCACATCATCTTTTACCTGAGTCTCCGGTGCCGTTGCTCTTTGAGTCGTTTTGTATTCTTCATTTGCTGTTGATTTTTCCACGACCTGCGAATATACATCGAAAATATATTTTGCTATAAACGGATCCTGCTGTGCATTTACTATCAGCATTGATTTTTCAAGTTCTTCCTGAGATTCTCTCAATCTGCCTATTTTTCTTAAAAGAATTGCAAGATTATAATGTGCATCAAAAGCCATCGGTTCTTCTTCTATTGCTCTGCAATATGCAAGTCCGGCTTCTTTGTAATTACCCATAATATGATTGGCGAGTGCATAATTGTAATTTATATTATAGCTGTGTTTTTTGCGTTTTAATGCCTTTTTATAGGCATCTATAGCCTTTTGCAGGTAATCATTTGCTGCGTGTGTTTTCTCGCCTGTCATAATAGCCTTGCCGCGATAAGCCAGCCCCATATTATACCAGGCTATTGTTTTATTCTCCCTGGTGCTTTTTACGCTGTCAAAAATAAGCGGTATATGTACAGTGACTCTGCGAGTATCAATAATAGTCTGATACTCTCTTATTGCCTTGTCAAAATCAGAAAGTTTTTCTGCAGAAACTATTCCAAGGTTCATTCTGCAGACAATAAACTTAGGGTCATATTTTAAAGCTTCTTCGTATTGTTCAACAGCTGAAAAATAATCCTCATACTTTACATAAATATTACCGAGATTGCACCTTGCAAGTGAATGTTCAGGATATTTTTCTAATCCCTGTTTATAAAAACTTATAGCTTTTTCCAGTTTATGAGCTTTATATGCTTTGTCACCTTTGTAGACATAATAAAGTCCAAAAGCTTTATTGACCTGCTTTACATACCATCCCCAGAACACAAAAACAGACAAAAGAAATACAAGTACAAAAATACCCGCTATAACTTTTGGTACAGTTTTCTTAAATAATTTTTTCAAAAATCTCATGGTTTTCCAAAATTTAGTTGTTATAGCAGAATATTATTAAGCTGCTTATTTAATTTTATACTTCTTTATGCTCAATAGGCAACTATTTTTTGAAATCAGGCACGGTATCTCTGACAATGAATTAATTTGCCCCTAAAAGCTGTTGAATACTATACATTTCCGATACCGATTTCAGCCAGTATATCTTGAAAATTTTTGGAAAGAAGCTCAGCAAATACCATCGGATCAATCTGTGTGATTACCACTGCGAGCAAATCATCCGGAAGTTCATTAGCCATTTTTATTAAATCATCAGGCTCAAGTTTATTCATATTTTTTACAATATCTACTTTATCCAGTTGTTTTAGCGGGAATGTAAGCGCATTTTTTGAAAATTCAGTTAAAAGATTTTTGTCTTCTTTTGTAAGATACAAAATCAAATCTTGTTTTTCTTCCCGTTCAAAGTATTGAAGTGCTTTTTTAAACTTTTCCGGCTGCAGCTGATCAAGCCATTTTACTACATGTTCCTGGCTCCAATTGTTATCCTGCTGGAGTTTTCCTTCTTCTTTAAACATGTATTGTTCTACCATCTTATTCAATTTTTCAGGAGGAAGTGTCTCGACAAATTCAAGTATCTTGTTTTTATCAAGCTTATCTGACTCAAAAAATTTATTTATCTCTTTTTCAGGAATCATTTTTAAAAATTGTTCAATTGAAAACGCCTGAAAAACGATTGAACAAATTTTGTTTTTTGGCAAATCATATATAAGGTCTAATATTTTTTCTTTTGTAAAAAACATAAGTCCCATCTGAATATCCGACGGATCTAAAAAGTTTAGAAAATATTCTAAATCACTGGAATTCAGCTGTGACAATATTGCATATCTGTTTCTGGCATTAGATAACTTGAATAATTTTAACAGCTCTTTAGGATCATTTGTAACTTCCTGCTGGTATTCAGCGGCTTTTGTATTCCCCTGCTCTGCCTCAGCTTCCATAATCTCATCAATACTTTTTGAACCATATTGATTTAAACGTTGAGTACCAATCTCAAAGTTCTGTGTTAAATAGCTTAAATCAATATCCAGTCTAATCATGATGGAAACCTTATTTTATAAACTCCAATTTGCCAAAAACTCTTATATATTATTAAACGGATTTTTTTTTAAATACTTAATACTAAAAAAAACAAAATGTTACATTACTTAATATTTTTCGAAAGAAAAAGCAATTTTTTAACAAGTATATACTTTATATATACAAGAGAGAAAAACCCGTTTAATGTTTTAAGAAAGAGAGTATGAATATGGCTATTGAATTTGGAATGTTACAATCAATTAAAGCAAAAAGTATGGCAGCAAAAGGGCCTCAAGCAGGTCAGCAAAGAGCAAATGCAACTAATGCGGAAAATGTATTTGAACAATACAACCAGTATAAAGAACAGTTAGCTAAAGCAGAACAAAATGGAGGAGAAACAGGTTCATCATCAAATGTTG
This sequence comes from Candidatus Gastranaerophilales bacterium, assembly GCA_944324245.1. GTDB lineage: Bacteria > Cyanobacteriota > Vampirovibrionia > Gastranaerophilales > Gastranaerophilaceae > Limenecus. The sequence goes on from CALUVO010000061.1 coordinate 23,296, forward strand.
CTTTTGGCTCAACTTCTATGAGTGCCGATGAATTGCAGGCAAAAATGACTGAATGCGAAAATGAATTCAAACAATATTATGCAATGATGAATGAAACACCTGATGCTAAACCTCAGCAGGGCGGTGAAAATGAAGATGACAAAAACAAAGTTAAGCCTAAAGAATTTGGCAGCTTGATGGCATAATAACAAAATCTTTAAATAATAAAAAAGAAGGCTTTAAATAGAAGCCTTCTTTTTTATGGAAATTTTTATACTTCACGGAGATACTTCATATTTCAGTTAGCGACTCTATAAAAAACAAAATTTAGTTGCATTTATTCGGCAGAGTGTGTACCACACTACAAACAACGCTGTATTAGGCAACAAGAATTAGATTAACCCTAAAAGATAGCCTGACTCGCTAATTGTTCAACTATTGAATTTTATATTAAATATAATCAATAAATCTTTTTCATACTTCCAACTATTCTTAATTCCAGACACGGGCAGTGATTATCATTGCCCTTTTTATTTATTATGCCTGAGTATTGTATATGTTACGTAATTCGATGACAAGTTTTAGTTAATAAGCAATAAATCATAATTTTGTCGGATTTGTAAGTCCGGCCTACATCACTGCCAGATGCAGACCAAGAACTTCCCTCTATATTTATGTGTTGACTAAATCACTTAAAAAAGTTCTCCAGGAGTTTTCTTCACCATTTCTTTTATAATAGGTCTTATTTGTTTCTCTGAAATCTGTTGTATGCGTTGTATAAGAATACAGCTTATTGTTAGTATGGAATCTGGCTTCGTCATACAAACGTTCTATTACAACTTTATCTCCCTTCATACCAAATTTTATGTCATTATGATATATACCGTTAACGGGATCACAAAAATTTACAAAATTGTAATATCCAGTAACTAATGGCGAGCCATTACGCTCAACTATGACCTCATTGTTTTTAATAAGTCTGGCATTATAGCCATTGTTAAAATTTTTCAATATATCACGCATAAATGAAGTATAAGATTTGCTTAGTATTTGTTTTGCAACATTATCACAAGTTTTACCCTCAGAAATAGCCGCGTCCCATAAACGAAGAAATAATGATGAAATTTCGTTATATGATTTTATATTAAAATCAGATTTAATAGCTTTTGCAAATAAGCTGTTATATGAATTGCCAAAACTAACAGTATCTCTGCTATTGCAAACAGGAGTTGCTGTGTTTTTCGCTTTCTGCACATGATTGTGGGCATAATTAACATTGCTATTAATAACACTTTGAATACGCATAATGGGGCTCCTTAATCTAGTTGTTTAAAATTTTTTGTAAAATCTCATGTAAATTCTTAATTATTTATTACTTTTGTAACATAAAAGTGTTATTGAATCAATAAATAATTAAAAAGCACCAATAGTAACAGGTTTTGTATAATTTTTTTACCAAACTCATGCTTTCAGTATTACATTAATCTGTCCAGAATCCTAATTTTGCAATGTAATTTTTACAGCCTAAAATTTTTATATAAGTATAAAAAACGGATGTAAAAATGTACGACGAAATTTTGGAAAAGCTTTCGCACTCAAAGTTTAGAAGCAGTTTTAAACTCAAAGAAAAAGACAAGCTCTATATAGACAAAAAAGGGCTGGAGACAATAAAATCTCATGCAAAGGACTTTATCTCAAAAAGGCTTGCTCCGGCTTTTATAAAAAATGACGGCAAACAAACTCCCACAAAAGGTCATCCTGTTTTTGTAGCACAACACGCCACAGCTACCTGCTGCAGAAAATGCCTGAACAAATGGCATCATTTCCCGCAGGGCACAGAGCTCACCACGTCACAGCAGGATTATATTGTGGATTTGATTTTGGAATGGCTAAAAAGACAATTGTAAACAACAAAACACAATAATTGAACAGGCAAGACTTTTCTCGTACCATATAAAAAGATTAAATTTATCCTGATGGAGCTATATGTCAGAACTAAAGATAGTATATGCAATAGACGACAATGTGTACAAACTGGCTGCAGTATCTATCGCCAGTGTTTTATTAAACAACAAAAACCATGAAATAGAAATTATCATTCTTAACTCAAATCTTTGTTCCGAAGCAGTAAATGAATTCAACAAACTGAAAAAGATTAAAGATTTCACCCTATCGCTTGTACACATAGATGAACAAGAGTTTAAAGGACTGCCGAATGCCTGGCTGACAGTAACAGCCTGGTTCAGGCTAAAAATGGCAGAGGCGTGTCAGGATATAGACAGGGTGCTTTATTTAGATTGTGACACTATATGCCGCAGAGATTTATCTTACATCTGGAATCAAGAATTCGACAACAAAAGCGTTATTGTCACGGAAGAATATATGCCCCATATGCTATCCAAGCTGAATTTACAATCAAAATGGTATTTCAATTCCGGTGTAATGCTGTGCAACCTTGTAAAATGGAGGGAAAAAAATCTAACTTCACAGCTTATTAATTGTGCTTTTGAAAATAGAAATATTATTCAATATCTTGATCAGGATGTTTGTAATATATTTTTTGACAAAGATAAAAAGAAATTCAAACAGGATTCAGTATTCTTAACCTATGACAAACCTCACCCGAAGAATCCTGTCATAGTGCATTTTACAGGTCTGAAACCATTCAAAATAAACTGTTCGAATAAATATAAAAAAGAATGGTGGAAATATGCAAAATTAACTTCTTTTTACAAAGAATTTAAGAAAAGCTATAACAAAGAAATGCCTGACTTTATAAAAGAACTGATTTTTTCTTTCAAAAACTCAAACGGAAGAATTCAGTTGTATTTTCTCGGGATAAAAATTTCTTTCAAAAAACGTGTTTGATACAACAGTCTTGTTGTAAAGCGCAATTTTTTGTACCATACCGATTAACAGTTTATCAGGTAACAAATAACAGTCAGCAGGTCAGCATTACTATGCTGACAAATAATTTTGTCGGATTAGTAAATCCGACCTACGTTACTGAAAATAATATATTTTTGTCAATTCAAGAAAAATATAAGCAAAAGACACAACTAAAAAAACAATATTTACAATTATCAGTTTATAACTCGCATTTTTGGGCTTTATTAACAAAATACAAAATGTAAGAAACGGTAACAACAGAGGTATAAGATATCTTCCTGGTATTTCTATATAGTTAAAAACATTTTTAGGCGTCCAAAAACAAAAAGATAAAATACAAATTTCTATATAATTTAGTGCAGTTATACCCAATAGAGACAGTATTTTAAAATAATGAAATTTTATATATTCCCCGTTTAGTGAATAAAGAATATTTAGTAAAAAAATTATAATATAAAATGAATAAAAAATGTTGTGAAAATAGACATTTAACCATCCCAAAATACCAATTATACCCTTTGTTATTAAGATGTTTCCAAAAAACGGAGTGTAATTTAATGTCAGTATTAGAAAATTTATTGGATGATTTACAATATATGCTATGTGACTTGGATAATCAGAGTTGTTTAACGTAACATTTATTGATAAAGCAAATTTTGACCAGATAGCAGCAACAATGATTGAAAATGTGAAAATTAAAACTTTGGAGGTCAATCCGAAGGTTTTAAATTTTTTGGCCGGTATTAAAAATATAAATAAACATAAAAGAACACTTTGTTTTGTAAGCGCAAGCATAAGAGAAAGAAGCAATAACAACAGAGTTTGTTTTTTGTCTATGGATAAATCATCTTGACAAGAATATTGCAGTATTTTAGCGAAAAACAGAGCCGAACAGCAAATTAAAACCCCGTCGGCAGATACAGAAGATGCCAGACTCATACTCATTGGTGCTAAAAGTAATAATATTGCTGCCCATTTCAAAAATGGCAGAGATTTTATTGTATGAAAACCCAGCAAACAAAAAAATAAAATATTAAATATCCTTGCACATAAAAATTGATATAGAAGTGTTTTTGTAAAAAGTTTTGATATAAAGACACCGGTGCTTTGAGGAAGATATGCCGCAGGAGAGTATCTTGCAGTGTTTGCATAGTCCGTAAAAATTTTGGGGCCGGAATCTTTAAATTGAGCAAGTTTTTTTTGCTTTTGAAAATGAATATTTTTGTGGCAAAAATTGTAAAAAATCAATAGAGCTGTTTTGTGCCGCAACTTTTAGCATTTCTGTATATTCTGAAGGCAAATATGAGCCTGAACTTTCCGCCTGTTTTGAAGGCAAAAAGTCACCATTTGCTATCCCCATAGTTCTGGCAAAATGAGCTGGCTCATCAGGTGCTTCAAACGGAGGAATAAAAAAACAAAAAATCAGACCGCATAATAATGAAAACAATAAAAATATTTTTTCGGGTGATAATATAAAGTTTTTTATTTTTCCCTGCATAATTTACAGTTCGGCCTCATTGACGTTTTATAACTATTATAACACAGTCGTAAGCTTTATAAGCTGAATAAAATTGTAAAATAAACAAAATGATGGAGACGGCGGATTTTGGCAAGTGCGGAGTCGAGTAAACGAAGTGTATGAGCGAGCACGTCCTGTGTAAAAGTTCGACGAAGTGAGATTTGCGAAGCAAATCAAAACGGAGTACAAGAACTTTGAACTGCCAATAATCCAAGACAGACTCTGCCGAATAAAACAAGACTAAATGTCTTGTTTTATGAGAGGGAGAACCCCGATGCGAAGCATTGGGTTCGATTCCCGAATCTAAAAACTTTGAAATATACAAAATGGTGGGGGGTAAAGCGGCAAAGTTCGAACTTTTTGAGATACATAAAAGGGTTGATTGAAGAACTCAAAAAATCAGATACAGTCTTACTTTTAGAATATTATAGACTCTTTAAACAAACATATATTACATCAGAAAATAACATAAACTGTCATGCTGAACTCGTTTCAGCATCTTACCAATAATAAATGTTTATTAT
>CALUVO010000062.1 GCA_944324245.1 Candidatus Gastranaerophilales bacterium
ACGACGATGTTACAGCAAATACGATTGAAGCAGTTTTGGTTAAACTTGCGGATGCTATATCAGCCGGACGTCCCGGTTCAAGACGTGACACTCTTGAAATCTACATCAAAAGACTCAAAAAAATCGAAGAAATTGCCTCAAGCTATGAGGGAATCAAGCAGTCTTTTGCAGTGCAGGCGGGTCGTGAGGTTAGGATTATTGTCCAGCCTGACATGTTTGATGATTTGGCAAGTGCAAAGTTAGCCAGAGATATTGCCAAGCGTATTGAAGAAGAACTCGATTATCCGGGTCAAATCAGAGTTACTGTTGTACGTGAAATCAGAACAACTGAAATTGCAAAATAGCGAAATCCGTTCGAACACGAAGCAGTCCATGCGAGGACGGACGTTACTCTGTCCCAACGAGGGTATTTCAAGATAAGCATTTTCTCACAACGGCAAAAATCTGAACGACCTGTACGCACAGGCAAAACATGACAGAACAAATTAAAGTATTATTTATAGGAGATATTGTAGGCCGCCCGGGTAGAAATATTGTAAAAGACTACCTTGGCAGCCTAAATGTCCTTACAGAAAACAGCCCTTATGATTTTATAATAGCCAATGTTGAGAATGCCTCACACGGCTTCGGGCTTACGGAAAAAAATCATAAGGAACTTGCTGATGCAGGTATAAACTGCTTTACTTCGGGCAATCATATCTGGGATAAAAAAGATATTTATTCATATATAAATAATTCTGACAGATTAATCCGTCCGTGGAACTACCCGAAAGGTACGTATGGTGTTGGCTACAGGATTTTTGATATTAAAAATACAAAAATAGCCGTACTGAATTTTCTCGGCCGTACATTTATGAATCCGGTTGATTCTCCGTGGGAAATCATAGAAAAAGAAATTGAAAATATTAAGCACGAAGCCCCGATAGTAATTGTCGACATACACGCAGAAGCAACTGCGGAAAAAATCTGTTTCGGGCGTTTTTGTTCAGAACACGAAGTCAGTGCAGTCATAGGTACGCATACACATGTACAGACTGCGGATGAAAAAATTATTAATAATTATACAGCATATATTACGGATGCGGGTTTTTGCGGTGCATACAATTCTGTAATAGGTATGGGTTATGAAGGTTCTCTAAAACGTTTAAGAACCTCTTTACCCGAGCGATTCGATATAGATGAGTCTCCGATTACGGAATTAAATGCCGTTTCCATGAGCTTTGATGCCGTTTCCGGGCAAGCACAAAGCATAGAAAGAATTCAGTTTATAAAAGATTATAGTGAGGAAAATACATGATGAAAGGATAGAAAGGTGAAAGTCGATTTACACATCCACACGACTTACTCGGATGGCGTATTTTCGCCCGAGAAAATCGTGGATACTGCTATTGAGGCAGGTTTGGATGCTATAGCGATTACAGACCATGACAATGTTCTGGCGTATCCTATAGCGGCGAATTATGCAAAAAAAATAGCAAATGAAGGTAATAAACATCTTGAAATACTTCCGGGCGTTGAAATCAATACGATTTATAAAAATATCGAAATTCATATCCTCGGATATTTTATGAATCGTGAAGACAGCGATTTTCAGGAAATGCTAAAATCGCAGCAAAAAGCCCGTCTGGAACAGACAGAACAAATTTTACATCTTTTAAACAAAAAGGAAGGTATCCATGTCACTATGGATAAATTAAAAAGCCTTGTTGCAGAAGGTGGAAGTATCGGACGTCCTCATATTGCAAAAGCAATAACCATGGCAGGCGGCACCTCGAGTGTTATGGAGGCTTACAGTAAATACATAAATGATGATTCAGATGTTTATGTGCAGAGAAAAACTATTACACCTCATGAAGCAATAGAGATAATTTATGACGCTGGCGGGATACCGGTATTTGCACATCCTTTTGATGTAGAAGATGCAGAAAGCTTAATAAAAGAGTTTATGCACTACGGATTAAGAGGGGTGGAAGCTTATCACAGAAAACATTCACCGGCCATGGTAGAGTATTATTCATCAATTGCCGAGAAAAACGGACTGATTATAACAGGCGGTTCGGATTTTCATGCGCCCAATCCGAATAACGGGCAGATTATCATGGGTAAAAACTTTGTACCAGAATGGATATATGATAAGCTGATGAAAGAGAAAAAACAGCTTGATATGGCAAGATAAAGCCTTATCTAATAAGGCTTTGTGTTGCAGTCAGCAAATCTTTTATTCGAAAAGCCGTAAATATACCGCATAGAATTGAAGTCAAACGGATTTTATATGAGAAAACTAAAAGCTTTTAACATGGTAGAAATTATGATAGTGATATGCCTTCTGGCTACCACTGTCATACTCTGCCTGCCAGTAATTTTTAACAATACAAAAGAGGCAAGAATTGTTTCAGGGTGGAAAAAAAGCTTTGCCGAAATGAAATCCAACTTTGAAGTGTTTAATATAACAGATGCTGAGGTTATAGACGGTATTTGCAAAAGCAATATAGCTGACAAAGAAATAGAAATCTTTAAAGTAATAAGTCCCTATCTCAATGTTGATACAACAAAAGATACACACAGCTTAAAACATTATCATTATAAATTCAAAAACGGCTCACAGGTGCCCATGCAGTCTATGGTGTTTACAAAATTCTTTTCTTATCAGGAGAATGGAAATATTGTGGGCTTCAAATGGATTGATTGCAATTGCAGCGAAACTGTTCCCTGTGCAACGGTGTTGCTTGATCTTAACGGAACAAAAGTGCCGAACCGTATAGGGGTGGACATCTTTGGAATTTATCTTTATAAAAACAGAATAGAAGCGTTCGGTTCGGATTTTGACAATGATGACTTAAAACGGGAGTGCACCAAAAATTCTAACGGAATGAGCTGTTCCGAGTATTATTTGAGAGGCGGAAAATTTTAGTTTTTTCACTATTTGCTGCTTAAAAAATTATCTTTTTTGTAAAATTGCCCGTACAAATTATTTTTAGTAAAATTTTATCAGGTAATTTTAATATCGGGGGAATATTTTGAAACAGCTTACTTTAAAAGCTACTGCAGTAGGAAGCCTGCCTCACAAAAATCCGCAGGAGGCAATTGAACTAATTTTTGATAAATTTAAAGAAATACCTTTCTGGCCCCAGCTTGCCGGTGTAGACAGGCATGAAGATATGACAGTTCAGTATATTCAGGGTATACCGGGTATAAAATACGATGACAAGCATTCAAAATATATCTTTGATGCACAATCAGATGAATTTTTTACGGAACTTGAAGAATTCTTCATGGACTACGAGTCCATAGTAAACGAAAAAGATTTTACAAATCTCGAAAAATATGCAATTACAAAACCTTATACAAGCGCTATCCCTCTATATCTTGATAAAATTAAACAAGGCAGCTATAAATTTGCAAAATGCCACATAATAGGGCCTTTTACCTGGGGAACAAGTCTTTGCGACAGCGAGGGTGTCTGTGCTTTTTATGATGAAACTTACAGGGAAGTGCTAACAAAAGGTTTGACTCTAAAAGCAGTATGGCAGATAGAACAGCTGAAAAAAATCAATCCCGAAATTACAACGATTATGTTTATGGATGAGCCGGTTATGTCACAGCTCGGCACATCAGCGTTTATAACCGTTAAAAAAGAAGAAATCATTGAAATGCTTGGAGATGTAATAAAGGTTATAAAAGACTTTGGAGCATTGAGTGCAATACATTGCTGCGGAAAATCCGACTGGTCGGTTCTTGTTGATGCAGGAGTCGATATTATAAACTTTGATGCATTTGCGTATTCAAAAAGCCTCGGTGCTTATGCAAAAGACATAGAAAAATTCTTAAAAAACGGCGGATGTATTGCGTGGGGAATTGTTCCGACTCTGGATAAAGATGCGCTTGAAAAAACAAATATTGAAAAACTGGAAAATAAATTTGAAGAAGCGGTTGACGACCTTGTTAAAAAATCAAAAGGAAATATTGAAAGGGATTTGATAATCAAACAGAGCTTTTTTACACCCTCCTGCGGAGCCGGCGGGTTATCTATTGAGCTTGCCCAAAAAGCAATGACCCTTGTAAATGAAATTTCCGATAAATTAAAGAAAAAATACGGAGTAACTGATTAATGACTTTGGCAATAGCAATTACCGGCAAAAGCGGCAGCGGTAAAACAACTTTAACAAAAAATTTCGTAAAAGTTTTAAAAGAAACATATCCGGACAAATCCATACTGCTTTTTGACAATGATTTGTCTACGGAACTTGCACACAGTTACGGTATGGATGTGAGAAATACCATCTACGGTATCAGAAGCGGTAAACATGAGTACAAAACAGGTATTCCGTCCCGCATGACAAAACAGGAGTATATAGAGTGGGCGCTTGAAGATATTCTTGTTGAAGTTGAAGAAAATGTCGATCTGATAGTTTCGTGGCTTGTTCCGTCAAAAGACTGCCGCTGTCCCATAACCGGACAGATAGCGGATGCGGTGGCAAAACTCATAAACCAGTATGATATTGTGATTTTTGACTGCGAATTTGACCTCAAGTACCTTCATCAGCTTGTGGATATACCGATGGATGTTACTCTTATTATTGCAAATGCAACCGAAGAATCAGTTTTTCTGGCACAGCGCATAGAAGAATTTTCCGCAAAATATGCTGCAGGCGGACAGATGGCATTGATACTAAACAATGTGGACAATCAGCAGTATAATAAAGTTCAGGAATATCTGGACAAATACAGTCTCGAAGTGCTCGGAATAATTCCGCATGACAATGAACTTTTGGAACACTCTATTGATAAAAATTCAAAAGTAGTGGAAGATGCTATTAAGGGTCTGTTTTTCAGATTAAATCTACCTCAGGTAAGGAATTGATATGGCAAAACTCATAGAAGGCAAGCTGGTAGCAAAAAAAATTCTCGAAAATCTTTCCGATGAAATTCTTTTTCTTGAAAAGAAGCCCTGCCTTGCCGTTATAATTGCAGGTAACGACCCTGCAAGCAAAATCTATGTGAATTCCAAAAAGAAAAAAGCAGAAGAAATCGGGATAAAATCCATTGTTATAGAACTTCCGGAAAACTGTACACAGCAAGAAATTCTGGAAAAAATCTATACACTCAATAACGATGAATCCGTAAACGGAATACTTGTGCAGCTGCCTTTGCCTGCACATATAAATACAAAAGAAGTGCTTGAAAAAATAAATCCGATAAAAGATGTTGACGGGCTGCATCCTTACAATCTCGGACACGTAGCTTCCGGCAGCAAGCCGTATGCACACCCCTGTACTCCTACGGGTATTGTAAGACTTCTGGAATACTATGATATTTCCGTATCAGGCAGGCATGCCGTTATAATAGGACGCTCAAACCTTGTAGGAAGACCGCTTTCTTATATGCTTTTGAACCAAAATGCAACTGTAACAATCTGCCACAGCAAGACAACAAACCTGCAAGAAATTACAAAACAGGCTGATATTCTGGTCAGTGCAGCCGGAAGAAAAAATCTCGTCAATGCAGATATGATTAAAGAAAAAGCGGTTGTAATTGATGTCGGAATAAACAGACAGGAGGACGGCAAACTCTGCGGAGATGTTGATTTTTGGAGCGTAGAGCCAAAGGCTTCATATATCACACCTGTTCCCGGAGGTGTAGGACCTATGACTATTTGTTCTTTGATGCAGAATACTTTTGATTTGTACAAAATTCAAAATAAAATTTAGCGGGCAGCTTATGAGTAACTTCAACTATACATATAATCTGGAACTGTTTAATAAATTTTTTGAAAAAAAACTGCAGCCGATTCTAAAACCGCTTGCGGCAAAGAATTTTCTGCCTATACCGCCGTTTGAAAAAGCCGTTTCAAAACAGGCATTCAATTCAGTATGTCATACAATAAGAGGTTTTGAACCCTACGAAGCAAAACCGGAAAAAAATGATATTGCGTTTTTAAAAGCATTACATTTTTTCCCTGACTTTTTCGAAGCAAAATACACAGCTTGTTTTAAAGGTCAGGCTTACAACAATTCTTTTGATGCAAAGGCGCTTGAGTTTGTAAAAAATACGGGCAGAAAAAATATAATTGTCTGGCAGGGGTTATTGATTAGCGTACCTTACAGTGGGAAAACCGCCGGAAATATTCTGTTTAAAAAATACGATACAAGTATAAATGCAGGTAATATTGTAAATTCAATACTGGATAAAAGACAAGAAAATCCGTTTGATAAAATTACGGAACTGAAAAACGGGGAGTCTTATGTTGAATTTATCAAAAAAAATTATCATGTCATGTTTACAAAAAAACAGGATGAAAAAAATTTTTTAACGGAAGATTTTTGCAAAAATCTCTTTCTTTTCAGCAGGAAATATAACTGCTATATTTCTTTCAGTATTATAAAAAACACACTGTATATAGCATTAAACAGCTTTGAAAATGAAAAAAACTATACACAAAACGGCTGGTTCAATTTCAGCGGAAAATTTGATAATACAGAATATATGAAAGATATTTTTCAGCAGTTTGAAACAACTGTAATGATTATAAAGTTTTTAAACTCTAAATAAATTTTGCCTGAGGCAGTATGAATCCCCCCAACCAAAAACAACAAAAAAACTCTGTTATCCCCCCAATTTCCTTAACACAACTTAATAAACCCACCAAATGTAAACAAATGTAAACACGAATTTCTTGACCCCGAAAACCAGACAGGATAAGCTCTTCTATAAGATAAGATAAGTGACGGTGGATTATGTCAAGTCGAACTGAAGAAGTGCCGAAAACCATGTAAGATGGTATCAGAATAGTCAGTTGATAAAAAAACAACAAAAAAAAGCGTGCACCAGAACCAAAATACCTGTGCCCCACGCAAATTTGTCCTGCGAAAAATCAATAGACTATGCAAAAAAATATAAGGAGTATACATGAACAAACTGTCCCAAATCTTACAGATCAGAAAATATGGCTTTTCACTGGCCGAGGCACTGATTACACTGTTAATCGTGTGCATAATCACATTAGCGTCCATACCAATCTTAACCAAAAAGAAACGAGCAATGCTGGATAACCAAAGACACGGCTACTACGCATGTTACTGGGATGCAAGCGGAAAACTGCAGGCAAAAATGATGTACAACTCGGTGATAAGCGACGGAAAAGTAGTGTGGGACGCAGAAGAACGGAGATACGGATGTGAATTCAACCCGCCCTCCGGAGCTAAGAACTTTGTCGCCACAATAATCGGAGGCGGCGGAGGCGGAGCCGGAGCCGCATCAATCAGCGGTTACAACTTAAAACATTTTACAAAACCAGGTCTTGAATCTTGGACTGCACCAGAAACAGGTACTTATGACATAATAGCGGTTGGCGGCGGAGGAGGCGGCGGCTCGGGTGATGATGAGTACGAAATCAGAGGCGGAGCCGGTACACCCGGAGACATTGTTTATATCAGTAATGTAATAATAGAAAAAGGTCGCTCCATACAGGTTTTGGTTGGAGCCGGCGGTAATGTAGCACAATATTATTCAGACTCCGGTAAAGACGGAACCATTTCAAGAGTAAAAATTGGTGTGCCTGATATTACTTTGTTCGCTCAGGGCGGCGGAGGCGGTGTAGGATATGACGTGCACCCTGATTTTTGCGGTGTACTTAGTGCTTTTACATATAAACTTCGAAAAGGTTCTATACACGGTTACAATTCAAATAATGAGTTTGTTACATATGATTTTGGCTGTGGTGACGGTCAACCCAGATTATATATGAAAGCCGGTAAAATTTTGGAGGAACCCAAAATAATGTTTGGTGTAAAAAACTTTACAGCCTATTATGATACATTGCAAGGCGGCCGCAGTACATTCGATACAGAAGTAGGCGGAGACGATAAAAATAAATACACTTGGCGAATTTTTAAATCGACACCCGCAAAGGCATGGAATACACAAAGCCAGAATAAACAAAAATACTATAATAACCCTAATTTAACTTATTTTAATGACAAATTTTTTAAAACCTTTAATAACCCTGTATTCGGTTCACCTGTTGCACTTTATATGTGGGGTAAAAAGAATTGTTTAAAATGGAAATTGAGTAATGACATAGATGCTGCAACACGTGCCGGCGGTTATTGTCTTGATTACGAAGACAACTATGGTGCCGGCGGCGGAGGCGGAGGTTCAACAGATATGTCAACTTCCTATGGTGCCTTTAAATACAATGTCTACGGTATAGCAGGCAAAGACGGATATGTCGGAATAAGATATAAACCTGTATACGCAGGATTGGGCGGCGAAGCCGGCAAGGTAATGCAGATACCATATTCCGAATTGCCGCAGAAGACTTTGCTCTTCCCGGGTAGAGGCGGCCGCGGCGGACAATTTTCTCCAGCAATTAAGGATACAACTCCAGCCGCAGACAGAAGAACAAACGAAACAGAAGGATACAATGGTGAAAGTTCTTATATCAAAAACGGAACACCTGTATTGGGCGGCGCCGGCGCACCAAAGATAGACACCGACAATGAATCAACATATTCAACAGAAAAAAGCCCAATATTAACTTCTTATATAGCTGGTGGAAACGGTAAACTGTCTGATGTTTTGACTTCTAAAAAAGAAACAGTCGGCGGTCAGGGCGGCTTGAACGGAACAAATAATTCTATTCATGGTGCCAGCTTAAACAGAGCAATATTCCAAAACGGAGCAGCAATAGGCTCGTTTAACAGAATTTACGGCGCCGGAGCCGGCGGAGGCGGCGGTTCTGCGTTTACACAGCCGACGTTGACAGTCAATGGTCAATCTGCGAACTATTCAGGCAACGGCGGAGACGGAGCATCCGGACTAGTGTTTATACAATGGTAAAAAGATTTCTAAACACGCTCCTTATATAGACAGTAAAGATTAGTGTTTAGATTATTCTATAGGCCCTTCGTGCAGAGAGGGCCTTTTCTTTTTGTTTTTATTTGTCAGCTGTGTTCAGAATCTTACCAATCAGAAAAATAACCACAACACCGTTAAGATCCTGAGCTCGCTTCGCTCCTCAGGATTGTATATGTTACGTAATTCGATGACAAAAATTGTTATTTTTTTATTAGAAATAATAAAAGTAAAAACTAAAATGTATATATGTAGTGATAATATTTATTATGAGAAATTTAATTAGCAGCGAAGCTGCACACGAAGTGTAATACGGCTCTGCCGTTGTGACCTTGATTAAACACAGTTGATATTCAGAATGAATTTTTTCAGACCTTGTGGATGCAAAATTTGTTCTGAATATTTACTGTGTTTTTTTTACATAGCGTTCTTTTCTTTCTTTGCTTGAGATGTAGGCGAGGTACGAGCCGTACATATCAGGATGCTCTTGAGTATGGTTCGTTTTCTTTCTTTTAATCAAGGACTCCGTTTTGAGTTGACTAAATGTCAAGTCAAAATGGAGGGAAAAGAAAGAAAATGAACAAATAAAAAAGATTATTTTCTTTATATCTTCATTTATTTTCTTTTGTATTGCGCTGGCAAAAGAAAAGAAACGAAGCAAAGAAAAGTTCACTATCTATAAATTGTTGAAATAAACAAGTTTTAAGATTGAATCGTGAAGCCATTTTGCACGCTTCGTCACAACTCAGCGGCAAAAGAAGGCAAACTTGCGCTTATTCAAAAGAAACAGTAAGTATTTAAACGGCAATTTTTCAGCGGCAGGCTGCTGTAAAAATTGCCTCAAAACACAACTGTTTCTAACCAAAGTTACAACAGGGGCGTGCCGCCCCCGTACCCCCCTGCATTTTAATAACCGTTATTTTGAGGCTTTAGCCGAAGAATCTAACACAGGTATCATTCTTGTATATGTTACGTAATTCGATGACAATATTGTTTTGATTTACGCCTTCAAGTCGTTCGTTTTATTTTGTTTTCACAAAATATCAGCTCACTTTTTCGGCGTTTCTTCGAGTTTCGGGCTCTGCCCTTACCCTGCGCAAAATCCGCTACATAACAAATACAAAGGCAACGCGTTATATTTTAATACAATTCTTATGTGCCGCCATAACGCTGCTTTTATTGACATCAAAATACTTAATACAACAGGATTAATCGACTGTACAGAATTCATAACCGAATTCTTCCAGTATTTCTTTTAGAGTTTTTGTGGGTAGTCCGATGACATTTTCAAGGTCGCCGTGTACATTTTTTATAAATTCATTGCCCATTTCCTGTATGCCGTATGCACCGGCTTTATCTAATGGTTTGTTATTTTTTACGTAAGAAGCAATAAGTTCATCAGACAAATTTTGAAACGTAACGTATGTTTTCACAAGTCTTGTAACGGATTTTTTTTTATTGGCATCAACTACGCTTACTGCTGTAGCTACAAAGTGAGTTTTGCCGCTAAGCTGTTTTAGCATTTGTTTTGCGTTTTCTTCGTTTTTTGGTTTGCCGTATATTTTATTATCCAGTACAACAACTGTATCTGCACTTACTATTAAACAATTTTTACACAAAAGAAAGTCTGTCCCCTGTTTGTTATCAAAGACAGACATTGCTTTTTTTAGAGAGAGGGATTGTATAGATTCATCTGAATAGTTGTCAGTATCAAGTTTTTCATCAAAATTTGGTAAAATTACATCAAAGTCGATATTTAGTTTTTTTATGAGAGAGTGGCGCCTCGGAGATTGCGAGGCCAGTATAATTTTTTTGTTTGTCAAATCTTTTTGCGTTTTCATATTGCTATTTTAGCATAGAATTATTTAAAGACATGTTCTAAAATTCCCTATGCAGTAGCATATCTTGACGGTCTGTAATGTGCTGCTTTTGCATTTAATGCTGCGCATACACTGCTCAATTTATTGTTTAATATCAACAAATTTCTTTTCATATCGGAAAAATCACCCATTGCACTCAGCATCTTATCTGCTGCAATGGTTTCTGCTATTGATGGGTTATCAACTTTCTCATCAGCATATTTTTTTACTAATAACTGATCAATGTAATCTCTTGGTCCAACTGCCATAATCTATTCTCCCTATAAAATTTAATCCCTTTAATCCCTTGTATTTATATAAAGTATTTTTGTAATAAAAAATTGCCTTTTTAAAAAGAAATTTGTTAAAAATTGTTAACATTTAAAGTATAACAAGAGAGGGGTGGTGGCCCAAAGGCGCTTTCTTATTTAAGGAAGCGCCTTTTTTTATGCAAAAATTTTTCCATATTGTAAATCTGTACGGAGTTTGTCCGAGAAAAATTCGTGATAAGGAGCAAAGCGACGTGAACAAGAATTCTGTTCAAAATGATTGAGTATCATTTTGAATAGAGACTCTGCCGAATAAAAGCAACTAAATGTTGCTTTTATGAGAGGGCTAAGTCAAAAGCAGTGCTTTTGCGTGCAGTATAGTAATTATGATACCTTTGAAAAGGTGAGCAGTGACGACTCGAAGCGGAATCTGACGGGGCCTTTCCCCATGCGAAGGCAAACCACGCTTTGCCGTAGCGTCAGTATTCAAAGACAGGCTTGATGCGGCAACTGCGACACTAGATTAGATGAATTTTTGCTTATGCAAAGAATTTATTCCAAAGTTCGATAAAACTCTTTTTACAGTTCTTAATATGACTTTAACTTATAATTACTACTAAATAAAATAAAAGCGCAAAAGGAATCTTATGGCACACATTCACTGGTACCCGGGACATATTGCTAAAGCAGAAAAAAAGCTCAAAGAACTCATCAACCTTGTTGATGTTGTTATTGAGGTTCTGGATGCCCGCATACCGGAAAGTTCTGTGTATCCGGATATTAAAAAGCTTTTAGGCGAAAAGCCGAGATTGATAGTTTTAAACAAAGCAGATTTGGCAGAAGATGCAGCTCTTTCAAAATGGATAGATTTTTACCAGCAAAAAACAGGCTATCCCGTTATTGCTTCGTGTGCTTCTAAGAACAATGATATTTCGATAATAGTAAACAAAATTACAGAGCTCGCCAAGCCTAAAATAGACAAACTTGTGGCCAAAGGTCTGCTTCCAAGACCCGCAAGAGTTATGGTTGTGGGGATGCCGAATGTTGGAAAATCAAGTATTATAAATAAGCTTATTAAAAAAGGCAAGACAAAAGTAGGGGCAAAAGCCGGCGTAACAAGACAACAGCAGTGGGTCAGAGTAAACCCCAAAATTGATTTGCTGGATACTCCGGGGATTATACCTGTCAAACAGGAGAACCAGCTTAAGGCTGCTAAACTTGCTATGGTAAATTCCGTAAGCGAAAATGCTTATGAAAATGAGGAAGTGGCTTCTGAACTCCTTGCCATACTTGCTCAAAAGTACCCTGAAAGTGTAAAAAAATATTATAATCTGTCAGAAAATATATCTGTTGAAGAAATCGCAAAAAGCAGGAACTGGATAGTAAAGAATTCCGAGCCTGATATAGTAAGAACTTCTGTAATGATACTGACAGATTTTAGAGACGGACGTATCGGAAAATTTATTTTAGATGATTTTGACGGAGAAAAAGAGTAGAATCGAAGCATTATTTTCTTTTGATGAAGAAAATAAAAAAGATTACGATTTTATAATAGGAACAGATGAAGCAGGAAGAGGCCCCGGAGCCGGCCCTGTTTTTGCAGCAGCAGTTTGTTTTAAAAAGTGTGATAAAGAATTGATGTCAAAACTATCAATCCTTAATGACTCAAAACAATTGTCTGAAAAGCATAGAGAAGAACTTTATGAAATAATTGCAGAAAATTGTGTGTATTTTATACAGGACGGTTCTGTCGAGGAGATAGATAAAAAGAATATTTTAAATACTTCTCTAAATTGTATGAAAATTGCCTGTGAAAAGGTTTATAACACAATCGGGCAGGCTGATTGTCTTACACTTGTTGACGGAAATAAACTTATAAAAAATTATACTCTGCCGCAGAAAACGGTGGTCAAAGGCGATTCAAAATCAGCTGCGATTGCTGCAGCAAGCATACTGGCAAAAGTTTCAAGAGACAGATTTATGAACCAAATTGCAGCGGAGTTTCCTCAATATGACTGGGAACACAACAAGGGATATTTAACAGAAAAACATATATCAGCAATAAAAAAATACGGCCCCACAAAATGGCACAGAGCAAAATTTTTAAGAAAAATTTTAGAGGAAAATAATCAGCAATTAACGCTTTTTGGCCAAAAGAAATAAGTGTATAATAAATTTCATGCTGATAAAAAACAGCCTTTTGTGTAAAACAAAAGGCTGTTTTAGTTCGTGTTTAATTTTAAGAGGCTCTGTCACAACAAATGGTTGATTTTTGACGAGAAATAGCGTATAATAATAGTAAGAAACAGTACCACCGAAGGAGGTAATTGGATATGCCTACTATCAAAGACGCATTAGATATTATCGGT
>CALUVO010000063.1 GCA_944324245.1 Candidatus Gastranaerophilales bacterium
TTGAACAAATATTGTGATTTTAGCAAAGCTGCGGTTGTTATCGGACATGAAAAAGCAGAAAGTATAGAAAAATCGGACAAACTTTCATTTAAAGGCAGCAGGACAAACTTTGATACAACAGGAATTGTAGAATATAAATACCCTAATAATCATCAGTTGATTGTTGATTCATCTTCTGTTTCTCCTATGACAGCTTACAGATTGTGCCTGACATCTGACAAAACCCCTGTATTAAAAACCGGTGTTGTTGGCATTTTTAAAGAAGCTTTTGTTAATCATTTAAAAGATTATGAGAATAAATATCCATATATAACAAATGTAACTTTTTCAATCTCTCCGGAAAAATTTGATATTCGTGCTGAAAGTACAAATGAAAATTCAGCGTCTTTAATTAATCTGATAAAATATTTCTTAATGAACTTGGAGGTAACACAAAAAGATTTAGAAGAGGCAAAAACAGTTGCTAAAAATATGTTCTCAATAGAATCGTTCAAATATAATATTGATTTAAATGACTCTATTAACAATAATGACAATCTTTTTAATGAAATACCGTTGAATATAACTAAAGAAGAAGCAGAAAAAATGATAGATGATATTACTCTCGATGACCTGAAACAGTATCATCAATTCATTTTAAATAATTCTCAGGCAAAATCTGTTCTTGTTACATCAAAAGAAAATTTTGAACAAAACAAAGCACAGTTTTTTGACGAAATAAATAAAAATATGCCTGTCTTTCAGTCAAAACATAGACCCAACTGGCAAAACAGGCAAATTTCAAAAATCGAAAAAACAAGAGTTGTGACAGAAGAAATAAAAAATGAAAATGCTGGTGTTAATCAGGATTTTAAACTTCCTGTAAATATGGATGTAAAAGAAAAATTAATAACGGAATTTTTAAAGACTATTATTGAAGAGGACAAGGAATACGGGTTATTTAGATATTTGCGAGAGGACAAGAATCTTTCTTATTCCGCAGGTGTTATACTTGGAAAACCAAACAATTATTACAGACGTTTTACTTATGTTTGTGATTTACCGTTAGATAAAGAAAGCTCTGATAATATAAAAACAGTTTTGGATACATTCAAAAATATTACAGGGAAATTAACCACAAGAAATATCTCTCAAGAAGCTTTAGAAAACGCCAAGACAAAATTCAAAAGCGATTTTATTTTAAATTGGAAATACAGTTCTTTTAGAAATGATATTCTGGAAGAATACGGAGTAGAAAATACAAGAAATTTATATAAAATCATTGACACTATTTCAACTCAAGATGTAAGAAATTTTGCAAAAAAATACCTCACACAGCCGTCTGTATATACCGTTGTTGCAAACAAAGATGTACTGACAGCTAATGAGGATTTGTTTAAAAGTATTGAAAAATAAATAAGTTTTCCGGATTTAGCTTATGCAGTCTGCCGTGTCAGAAAGACAATTCAACAATCACCTTCTTGGATTGCGTTTTGATTCTTTATAGAGTCCACTAAATTTTATAATAATCTTTTTTTAATTACGCTGCTGTTTTTCGTGATTTGATTGGGGGATAGGGATACAGGCATATAAAAATACCTGTATTAATCGGTTATTTGAATTTAATAGTTTACACTACTTGACAAATGTCAAGTAGTATGTCAAGATAAATTAGTATTTTGTAATGATATATACTTCACTATTAGACTAGGAGGAAAATGGATAATTTAAAAATTGAGGCTGTTACGGAACGATTATTCCCCGAAAAATTTAATGAAAAGCTTACACCCAGCCAAAGATTTTCTGCAAAAGTATGCCAAAGAGCTTTTACGCTGTTACTGCCCACCATAAATAAAAATAAAACAGTACAGCTATTATTCCAATTATCAGACCTGTTACGAAAAACCACATAGGGATTATTCTAAGGTGCTTATGACAAATATCTTTTTTATTTTGCAATTTTCTTATTTTGAATACAAAAAATTCAATAATACTCGATATTAAAAAAATAAAAAATAAATACACAGAAATTTCATAATAATTGCAAGCTGTATTTATAGACATAAAAGGCAAATTATGAAAAACAAGAATGATTAATTGATTGACTATAACAAAATATCCTAAAAAAAGTAGACCCATATACCCTAATAAAGCTATTACATTTAAAGATACATTGTTTTTCAAATTACCTAAATTCATAATATTATTTTACAAAATTCATGAAAGGATTACAAATGACAAAAAAGAAAAAGAGTTTAACTCAATTTTATAATGATGAAATTTATGCAAAGACAAAAAAATACCAGAAGATATATGGATTTGAAATTGGCACAGGTTCACATGATGCTTGGAATAATGAAGCCGATGCTTTTAAGCATACATTTATGCAGGCGGATTTGTCATTGAAATTAAACGTAGGCTTGAGTAAATTAGCCGGTGATTACCATGAGCTTGAAGGAGAACTGAACCATCAACCAAAAGGTGAAAAGAATATGGACCTATGGAATAATGAAATCGGTCGTGAAATCTCAAGAGAAATAAGAAAAGAATATAATCGAATTGAAGTTATTAAACATATCAATTCAGGTAAGATGGACGATATTATTGCTGATAAGATTATGAAAAGAATGAAAAAAGGAGAGCTTATCACACACCCGTCAGACCCGAGAAAATACAGAACCCCTGCACAAAAATTTTCAGATGAAATAAAATCACGATATCATCAAATGCAAGAGGAACGTAAAAGAAAATATCCTGTTTTTAGAAAAAGTAATGCTTCTCAAAGTAATTCATCAGGTAAAGGCAAATCCAATGGCAAGGGTCGCTGGGTAACCATTAACGGCAATCATGTATTTATAGAGGATTAGTTTCTACTAAAAGAGCAGGTATGAAAAATACCTGCTCTTTTGGCGTTTTATACATATGCAATTTATATTTTTCTGGATTTGATTGGGAGATAAGGGATACAGGCTTGCAAGAATCCCCGTATTAATCGATTATTTGAGTTTTAAAAGTTTACACTACTTGATAAATGTCAAGTAATATGTCAATATAAATTAGTATTTTGTAATGATATATACTTCACTATTAGACCAGGAGGAAAATGGATAATTTAAAAATTGAGACTGTTACACAATGGTTATTTAATTTATTTGCATGAAAAATAATGCAATAAATAAAAAGTAGGTTAAAATAAATTTATGAAAAAAATTCTTGTTTTATTATCATTAATATTGGTTTCTTCCGGTTGTACTAAAGTACAGGAAAATCAGATTGTCACAGAACAGCAGCAGTGCCCTTCTTGTGAAGAATACTGCAAAGAACACCCCGTTGTTAAAGAACTTGAAATACCTGAACCCGCAAAACATCCTATTGATATTGAAGAAGAGAAATGTATAAAAATTGCAGATACTTCCAATATAGGAATGGGTAATTGTGCACTTAAAGCAACAGAGGATTGGTTTAAAGAAATTGATAAGAATTTAATGACTCTAAAACAAATGTTGCCTGCTGACAAGTATGAAA
>CALUVO010000064.1 GCA_944324245.1 Candidatus Gastranaerophilales bacterium
ACAATAGCAAAGAAGCTATTCAAGAAGAAATCATAAGAATGGTCAAATCAGCAGACGAAGAAACAACAAAGCTTCTCTATCGTGTTGTTACTGCAATTATTATTTAATGCAACGCTTTTAAGTTAAACAGAAGTATAATTTTCTCGTTTTTGCTCGTTTATCTTGTTATTAAGCTTTTCTGTTGGCTATAATCTGATTGAGAAGAAAACCATCTAACATACTGATTATACATTGTTTCAGGCAACATTTCATACATTCTTCTAGAGAGATTTACTATGATGTTATAGAATTGACCTGCACTGCTTTCTTTATATTTAATCACCTGAAGAAGATTTAAATTATGCTCAATGTCAGTGGCATCAAAAACAATATTCATTATCGGTTCTTTATCTTTTATTAATTCACAACACCATATATAACTTGGTATGCTATTTGTTAAAAATTCTTCTGGTTTTTCTATTTTATCCACTAATTTATTTAAAATATTGAACTTTAGCTGTTCTGCAGAGTTCAAATAAATATCCCACTCAAATTCCCAGCCTATATTTAACTGTTTTGTGAAATAATGCAACAATCTGTTAAATATGTTCGTTTCTTTATATATATTTTCAAATGGAATTCTTATATTCCGATAAAGAGGAATACTTAAAGCCCATGGTAAACTAATATATTGATGTTTTCCATTATGAAGACCATATGATGTTGATAATGCCCACTGGTACCCGCAGGTTTCTGTTTTATCATAGATAAATTCCATTTTTGCATATGGACCAACTTGGTCATCGTGTACATAGATTTTATCAATTTTATCAGAACACAATTTTAATGAACCGCTGTCAATCGGTTTACATTTTTCATCAAGATTATAGCCTATACAAGCTACAGCATGACCAATTTCTAATTCACTCTTTGCATCATAACTATATAATCCAAAACCCAATAACATTGGTATTTTTGCTTTTAAATAAGCATATATAGAAGCTTTTAAAATACTCGAAGAAGCTACTTGTATTTTGTAAGGTTCCAATCCTATATTTTTAATAGCTTGAGCAATCATTTTAAAATTTAAAGATTTATTTGGGAAAATACGTGTTTCCACTGATGCATGTTCTGTAGCGAGTTTTGTAATTTCTACTGGTGATAAAATAGAATGCTGAAAAAGTTTGCCTGTTGCATTAAATATTGACCATAAAGAACTTGTTGCACAGGCTGAAACAGTGCTGTCTTGCTCTTGAAAAGCTAGTGCCTTAACTGAAAAATCTATTCCAAAAAGATTTTCTTTATAATCTCTCAAAGTTGAATAATGTCTTGAGTCAAGGTCATTGAAAGTTTTTAAGCAGGTGTTTCCAACAAAACAATCAGGTAATTTTTTTATAGTAGTAAAGCCTAAATAAGAACTTTTTAATGAATCAATTTCTTCTATATTTCCTGTATTTAATAATTGTTTTATGTCTGCTTTATTAAATTTTTGAGTAAAAAAATGTAATCTATTTACTTCTCGTTGATACTTTTTAAAACACTTTACATAATATTCTGAATAATCCTCTAAATAAGCTTTGTCTAAATAATTTGACTCTATTAATATCGTTGCTGTGCCAAATGTTTTAAGATACTCATAAATATATGTTACCTGTGCTTTTTCAGAAATCCTCTCTTGAGTTGCAAGAGTGCAACACTTTAGAAGTGTTTCAAAGTTCTCTTTATTAAATTCTAAAACACAAAATGGTGAAAAATTATTATCTGAAAAATATGCTTTTGATGAAAACATACTAATTAAAGTCCAATTACTTTTACTAAAGTAGATTCGCTAATTGTCATTTCTCGTGAAATAGTTCTACTTTCATCAATTGCTTTATACCATTCGGCTTTAAAATCTTCCCTGACACCTTGTTTCTGTGACCAACTCTCAATCTTTGCCTGATAAGCTTCAAAACAATTATTCATACAATGCCCTTTTTGTAAAGCCTTTTCTATTATATAAAATTTTTTTTAATACATACTCAACTATATAGACTAATTATAATATTTAATAAAATTCGTGCAATTTATTAAGTTTATATTTTTAAGAATTTTAAAGTTTTATTTGACGTTTCATACTTACGCCACATTCCTCAACTCATAAAACTGCTGCAGAGTTATAACAATCCGGTTCAAATCTTTTTTCAAATGGAGTACCATTTGGAACGGTTTTATTTATGAAGCCGACATAGATATAAAGAAGAGGCGAAAGCCTCTTTTTTATTGCTTATTTATCTTTATTTTTAATTTTTCTTTGTTTTTGTGCAGGTAAAAAGTTTTCTCCTGTGACAACCTTTTTGCCGGTTTCGAGTTCGAGTTTTTCACGGGCTTGTTTTGCTATGTTTCCGCCCCGTTTTGCTGACTGTTTATTTGCAGAAAAGCCTGTAGCGTTTTCGCTTTCTGCAATTTGTCGTGTAGAGAGTTCCGCCAGTGCTGTAAAAATCAATTCCGCCTCTGACATATGGTCACGCAGGTTTTGTGATTTCAAATTCTTTAATTGTTTATGTTCTTTGACAGTTAAGCCTGTCCATTCCTGATGAATAATGTTTGTAAGAATAGCAAACTCATTGCTTTCTTCTATGCCGTGTTCAGCCCAGTAATCAGTCAGTTTATTTCTGGTTTCCTGACCGGACATTCTCTGCTGAATCCATTTTGCACTTCTGCCCTGTTTTTGCCATATATCTCTTGCCCTGTCCAGTGCAGTGGAGGGGTCTGCAAGCTCTTGTATTCTTTCTTGTCCGACTTTTGCCAGCCATTGTTTTATTGGCTCTGCTTTTTTAGAAGGTATGGACTGAATAATACGAAACATTGTCTTAATGTCAGCGACGTCAGTTTGACGCATTTTCCCGTCTTGAGCTTCCATTTTCAACTGGTGACAATTTGTCACCGTTTGCTCTGAACCCTCATCACGCAAGCGTTGCGCTAATTTATTCCAATATTTTCTTGCTGATTGATAATCTTTTTCAATCAAAATTGCAACAACATCAACAACAGAAAAGTAATAAATTTCTTTTTCTTCGTTGTAGATATGCCTAATCTTCTTGCCTTCAAATAGTTTTAAATCTTCTGCCATAGCTTTTCCCCTAAATATGTACTATTATAGCATACTTTGCAGGATACTTTACGCCACATTCCTCAACTCATAAAACTGCTGCAGAGTTATAACAATCCGGTTCAAATCTTTTTTCAAATGGAGTACCATTTGGAACTGACGGTTTTTTGTTTAATGAGAACCGACATAGATATAAAGAAGAGGCGAAAGCCTCTTTTTGACTTATTTTTGCAGGATTTTTAATTTTGTGCAAAATGTATTTATGGTAGAGTTTTCATTTGGTTTATGTTGCTGCATTTTTAATAATGTTTATGTTGTAATTTATCATAATAAAACTTAACAAACTTCTGTCAAAAATGTTTAAAAAAACATTCAAAGTGGAATGTAAAAAGTATATATATCGTAGGCCGAACATGAGGATAGAAGTTATGGAAAAAGATGTGAATAATTCTGCACAATATCCCTGTAAACCCGCTCACGACGGCACTTTAAGCTGC
>CALUVO010000065.1 GCA_944324245.1 Candidatus Gastranaerophilales bacterium
ATTATCAATAGTTTTTCTTTGAATTATTGATTTGTAAACAGAGAAAGAGCGGGCACGGAGTCGAGGCATAAAAGCCGAGCGAGTGCCCATGTGAGTAAGGTTGTTGAAGTGAAGAAATTTAGAAAAAAAATTTCGAAACGGAATACCAAACCTTACGAACGCCAATAATCCAAGAGCGGATTTTGAGCGGGGCTGAGTGACAACGAACGCCCCATGTGAACAAGGTTTACGAAATGAAAAATTTTTAGAATAAAAATTTGAAATGCAGTACTAAACCTTGTGAACGCCAATAATCCAAGACAGCGGATTTTCGGACGGACAAAGTCCGGGGAGCGAGACACGAAATGAGCAGAAGCGACAGCGCAGCGAATGATAGTGTCGAGCGGGAAGAAAATCCAAGACAGCGGATTTTGTAAGGGCATTAAGACATAAATATTTGCTTGATGCCGGATAAGAAAAAATATTAGGTCATAAAAGGACAAAATTATGAATTTTGATTTAGAGTACATCGAAAAACTCGTAAAAATGGTTTCTGACAGCGAATTGACGGAACTTACGCTGGAAGAAAAAGAATCTGCAATTGTAATCAGAAAAGAAAAAGAACTTGTGCAGGCTCAAACTATAGTACCTCAAGCAATTGCGGCACCCGTAGCAGCACCGGCTGCATCAACAGCTGCTGCTTCTTCTTCAGAAGAAAAGAAAGAAGAAGTTTCTAAAGGTACTCCTATTACCTCACCTATGGTAGGTACTTTTTATACAGCTTCTTCACCAGGTGCAAAACCGTTTGTTGAAGTAGGACAGAGTGTTTCTGCAGGACAGGTGGTTTGTATTATCGAAGCAATGAAACTTATGAATGAAATTGAATCGGAAGTTTCCGGTAAAATTAAAGAAATCTGTGTAAAAGACGGCGAAGCTGTTGAATACGGACAGGTTTTGATGTACGTTGAATAATATTAACTTTAAGTATTATTTCTGCATTTATTTATATAAAATCTTCAGACCCGCTTTATAACTTATACAGTAAAAGCGGGTTATGATTTAAATATTTACGTAACATTGTAACTTTAAATAATATAAAATTATGGAAAATCTTTAAGTTTGATATAAAATTAAACTATTGAATGAGACTTAGGGAAATTAATAATATATGATAAAAAAAGTTTTAATTGCCAACAGAGGCGAAATTGCCGTCAGAATAATAAGAGCGTGTAAGGAACTTGGGATAAAAACAGTTGCCGTTTATTCACAGGCAGATGCGGATTCTTTGCATGTAAGCCTTGCGGATGAAGCCTATTGTATAGGTCCTGCACAGAGTGCAAAAAGCTACCTGAATATTCCCGCAATTATTTCTGTTGCATTAACAAGCGGTGCTGATGCAATACATCCGGGTTACGGTTTTATGTCAGAACGTGCTGATTTTGTAGATATTTGTACAGACCACGGTATCAAATTTATCGGGCCATCTGCCGAAGCTATGAGAAAAATGGGTGATAAAGCCACTGCCAGAAAAACAATGACTGCAAATGGTGTTCCGGTAACTCCGGGGACAGATCTTGTCGATGACATGGATGCAGCAAAAGAATTTGCTGCAAAAGCAAAATATCCGGTTATTGTTAAAGCTACAGCAGGCGGCGGCGGCAAGGGAATGAGAATTGCTAATAACGCCGATGAACTTGAAGAAGCTATAAAACTCTGCCAGACAGAAGCACAGAATGCATTCGGTAATGCTGGAGTTTATATAGAAAAATATATTATTAACCCGAGACATATTGAGGTTCAAATCATAGCTGACAGCTACGGAAATGTTGTTCACCTGGGTGAGCGTGACTGTTCTGTCCAGAGAAGACACCAGAAACTTTTGGAAGAAGCACCGTCACCCGCTATTGATGAAGAAACAAGAAAAGCAATGGGCGCTGCAGCTGTTACTGCTGCAAAAGTTATCGGCTATGAAGGTGCAGGCACAATAGAGTTCTTGCTTGACCATGACGGAAGCTGGTATTTTATGGAAATGAACACCCGTATTCAGGTTGAACACTGCGTATCGGAAATGATTTCGAGCGTTGATTTGTTAAAGGAACAGATAAGGGTGGCTGCAGGCGAAAAATTATCCTTTACTCAGGATGATATTGTTTTGAGAGGTCATGCTATAGAATGCCGTATCAATGCAGAAGATGCAGACAAAGACTTTATGCCCTGCCCCGGTGAAATCAAAGGATACATTGCTCCCGGCGGTTTCGGTGTTAGAGTGGATTCTCATTCTTATACAGGGTATAAAATTCCGCCTTATTACGATTCGATGATAGGCAAACTCATCTGCTGGGGTGTAGACAGAGAAGATGCCAGAAAAAGAATGCTCAGAGCTCTTGATGAATATGTTATAACAGGAATCAAAACAACAATTCCTTATCATAAAAAAATCCTTACAAATGAAGTATTTATATCAGGTAACTTCAATACAGGTTTTATTCCCGAACATATGACACCCAAAAAAGAAGAACAAGAAGAAGAGACTGCAAAAGTTTAATATGTAAAATTTGTATACGGTAAAAACTCCTGATAAAAAATCAGGAGTTTTTCGCTTTTGAAATGTTTTGCATACGTGTATTTTTTGACTATAATTGAATTGCAAATGTAGATTTAATTATAGGTGGAGAACTGTGATAAAAGAGCAATATTTTCCTCAGGAAATTGAAAAAGAGTGGCAAAAAATATGGGAAAAAAATAAGTTTGGCAAAACTTACGACAATTCTGATAAGCCGAAATATTATGCGCTGTCAATGTTTCCTTACCCGTCAGGAAAACTTCATATGGGTCATGTCAGAAACTATACAATAACAGACGTAATAGCCCGTTTTAAAAAGATGCATGGATTTAATGTGCTTCATCCGATAGGATGGGACAGTTTCGGGCTGCCGGCAGAAAACGCTGCCATACAGCACAATGAAAACCCTGAAAAATGGACTGATGAAAATATTTCTTATATGAAAATGCAGCTTAAAAAACTCGGCCTTATGTATGACTGGGACAGAGAAGTTGCTACCTGCAAACCTGATTACTATAAATGGACACAGTGGCTTTTCCTGCAGTTGTATAAAAAAGGGCTTGCATACAAAAAAGAAGCAGCTGTAAACTGGTGTGACAAATGCGCTACCGTGCTTGCAAACGAACAGGTAATAGACGGCAAGTGCTGGAGATGCGACAGTGTTGTGGAGAAAAAATATCTTTCACAATGGTTCCTAAAAATTACTGATTACGCAGAAGTATTGCTAAAAGATATTGATAAACTCGAAGGCTGGCCTGACAGCGTAAAAACAATGCAGAGAAACTGGATAGGCAAATCTCAGGGCGCAATCTTAAAATTTAAAGTCAAAGAAATAGAAGGAATGGAAATTCCCGTATATACAACAAGGCCTGACACGGTTTATGGTATTACTTATCTGGTTGTTGCTCCGGAATATCATGATATTGAAAAGCTTACAACTCCGGAACAAAAAGAAGCTGTCGAGGCTTATAGAGCAAATGCACGTAAAATGACGGAAATCGAAAGACTTTCGACAGAGCGTGTAAAAACAGGTGTTCCGCTGGGTACTCATGCAATAAATCCTTTTAACGGCGAAGAGTTCCCGCTTTGGACAGCTGATTATGCGCTGGTTGAATACGGTACAGGTGCTGTTATGGCTGTACCTACTCACGATGAAAGAGACTTTGATTTTGCAAAAAAATACAACCTGCCGATGAAGGTAGTTATCCAAAATCCGCAGAACCCTTCAGACTGTAAAGATGCTGCTTATACAGACCCCGGTGTGCTTGTAAATTCCGGTGAATTTAACGGTATGGAAAACGAAAAAGCTAAAAAAGCTATTACACAAAAAGCTGTAGACGGCGGATACGGAGAATTTAAAACACAATACAGACTTCGTGACTGGCTGATTTCCCGCCAGAGATACTGGGGTGCTCCGATTCCGATAGTATACTGCGAAAAATGCGGCCCGCAGCCTGTACCGGAAGACCAGCTCCCTGTAAAACTCCCCGAGGATGTTGACTTTAAAGTAGTAGGCAAATCTCCTATTCTTACTTCTAAAACTTTCCTTGAAACTACATGTACTGTTTGCGGAGGAAAGGCAACAAGAGAAACTGATACCATGGACACATTTATCTGTTCCAGCTGGTATTATTTGAGATATGCCGATGCAAAAAATGCCAATGAACCTTTCAGCAAGGAGCTTGTAAACAAATGGCTTCCTGTTGACCAGTACGTAGGCGGTATTGAGCACGCTATTTTGCACCTTTTATATTCAAGATTCTTTACTAAAGCGTTAAAGGATTTAGGGCTTCTGGATTTTGACGAGCCTTTCAAAAACCTTTTGACACAGGGTATGGTCTTAAAAGACGGCTCAAAAATGTCTAAATCAAAAGGCAATACGGTTGACCCTGATGAAATCTTTGAAAACTACGGTGCAGATACAGCAAGACTGTTTATTCTTTCTGATTCACCGCCGGCAAGAGACTTTGACTGGTCTGATGCCGGTGTTGAAGGCTGTTACAAATTCTTAAACAGAGTGTGGAGATTGTATGCTTCGCAGCAGGAAAATCTTATTTTGGACTACAAACTTCCGGAAGATGTTTCTACACTCACTAAGGAAAATAACGACCTTGTAAGAACTACACATATTGCAATTAAAGGTATTACGCAGGATATTTCTAACGAGTTTCAGTTCAACACTGTTATCTCAAAATATCGTGAGTTTGTTAATGCAATATATGACTACGCAGGCAAGAAATCGAAATTTTCCGATGAGGACAAAAATGTATTCAGCTTTGCAATGGTTACTCTGCTCAAGCTTATGGCACCTACAACTGTTCATTTAACTGAGGAATTGTACCATGCTATGGGCGGTCAGGGTTCTATACACGAAACACAATGGCCCGAGTATGATGAAAAACTCGCAAAAACCTCTGCTATTACACTTGTTGTACAGGTAAACGGCAAAGTAAAAGATAAAATAGAAGTTGATTCCGAATCTACAAAAGAAGAGCTTGAAAAACACGCTCTTGAAAGCGATAAGGTTAAACAGACAATAGAAGGCAAAACTGTTGTAAAAACAATCGTGGTTCCGGGCAGACTTGTAAATATTGTAGTTAAATAATGTTTATACATTTAAAGTAAGCTCCAGCCTCTGCTATCACATGCCGGTGTAGAAAAGGACAAAAGGAGGCGGGTATATGAAAAAACAAATAATAAGAAGCGCTCTAGTAATGCTAGATGCGCTTCTTAAAGTTTTATTAATCTTCATATAGGGGCGAACAAACGGTTTAAATGTTTACAACACTTAAGCAGTTTCCCTAAATTTATATCATAAACAATATGATAAAAGATTCGAGGTTTTGCATTTTTTCAAAAAAATATTAAAAAACAGGTTTGGGCAGATTTTAAGCTTAAACCTGTTTTTTATACAGCATATGTATTATTACAATTAAAAACAATCCTTTTATAATTAAGTTAGTTATAAATTGTAATCGGAGTTTTATAAATATAGATATGAAAATAAAAATTTCTCATTTTTTTGTTTTTGTTCTGTTTATTTTATGTATTTTTAGCTTTTTTGAAAGCTCAGCAGTTTGTGCGGGAAATTTGTATGACTCACAGCAAGGTTCGTCTTATGTTTCAGAAGAGATTTCCTCCAAAAAAGAAACTGTGCAAAATAAAACAAATGAGCTGCAGTCTGCTGATTCAACGCAGCTTTCAGAACAAACAGAAACTGACAACGCCAGTAATAGTTCAGATTTAACAATAGATGCAAATGATTTAGAAATAATAAATGATGTTTATTCAATCCCTGAGGAAACTAATGAAGAAGAATACACAGCTGATAATGACAAAAGTTCCAAAACAGCTGTTGATGCAATACTTTCTCCGATTGGCTGGACAATAGGCTGTGTTATTGCTCCTATTTATATGGGCTTTGATTTTACAGGAAAGGCAATAGTTTGGAGCGGAGAAAATATAATTGCACCTGCCGGCAAAGGTCTTGCTAAAGCAGCTTATTATGCATCTTTACCTGTTACTAACAGCCTTACCTGGAGTATTGATAATATCGTCAATCCGACTGTCGCCAGTATTTGCTGGTTTTCTGATAAAACTTTTAGCTATACAATAGTCCCTATTACCAGAAGTATATTCTGGACTTTAGATAAATGTGCCGAGTATATTATCGACCCGGCATACATCGCAATGTTCTGGACTATAGAAAAAGGCATTGATTATGGACTGAAACCTGCTGCAAAAAGTTTATACTGGGGTGTTGGAAAAACATATGAGTATGTGTTGCTCCCTATGGCTAAGGGCGTCTATTACAGTGCCGATTTTGGATATGATTATGTTGTTGTTCCTTTTTCAAAAGGAGTGTATATAGGAGCAAAGCTTATAGGACAACCTATTATAAAAACTCTCTGGTTTGGTGCAAAATATACTCTTGTACCTGCCGGTAAAGGTCTGGCATTGGGTGCTAAAGCCATAGGAAACGGACTTGATTGGGGTATTGATAATGTAATTCAGCCTGTAGGTGAAGGCATATGGTACGGCGTAGAAAAAACAATTACGCCGATAAGCAATGCTGTTGATACAGCAGTAGACACTCTTATGTCAATAACAGATAATTAATGGTATAAAAATTGTGACAATTATCACAATTATCTGCTACAATCGTGGTAGTTTGTAACGATTTTGTTAATATTGTAAAAATTACGGCAATTTTTTGAAAAAATTATCACTTTTTTGTGTTTATATATATGTAAGGAAAGTGAAGGTGTTCTTTAATGTATAGTCCACAATTTATGAGATTTTTGGTAGGCCGAGACGCAGACGATTTTACAACAAACGAAAAAAATGAAGAAAATCAAAAAACTCCCTATGAAAGAGTTATGTATCGTTATGCAAGATATGCAACAATTCCTATCGAAATAAAAAAATAATTTGTAATTTTATTAATTAAACAACAAAAAACATCCCTGATTCTGAGGGATGTTTTTTGTTACTGTTTTTTATAAAACGAATATTAAAGATTTTTTACTTTCCACTTTAAATATTTTGTTTAACATTTTGACGATGTTTGTTAAGTTTCATTATGATATTTTCATATTACGTTGCCCAAAATGACCATAAACTGTCCGAGCGTGAAGAAAATCCAAGAGCGGATTTTCGGACGGACGCCGTGTGAGGGCGGAATCCGAACCCAGTCCGGGGAGCGAGACACGAAATGAGCAGAAGCGACAGCGCAGCGAATGACAGTGTTGAGCGTGAAGAAAATCCAAGACAG
>CALUVO010000066.1 GCA_944324245.1 Candidatus Gastranaerophilales bacterium
ATAGACAGTAAAGATTAGTGTTTAGAATGTTCTATAGGCCCTTAGTGCAGAGAGGGCCTTTTCTTTTTGTTTTTATTTGTCAGCTGTGTTCAGAATCTTACCAATCTGATATGCAAATTCCAAACCGTTAAGATCCTGAGCTCGCTTCGCTCCTCAGGATGACAGTTTAATAAGTGATAAATTTATTATGAGAAAATATTTTAGTACTTGCTGCAGATTCTTCGGATTCTGCCTTCAGGATGATGAAAAATCACGTCATTCTGAAGCATAAAATGTGCATTGCTGCAAAAATATTGCTGTGTTCAGAATCTTACCAATCTGATATGCAAATTCCAAACCGTTAAGATCCTGAGCTCGCTTCGCTCCTCAGGATGACAGTTTAGTAAGTGATAAATTTATTATGAGAAAATATTTACAACAAAACTTTAATTTTATCCGGCTGAGCTACAAAAATTATGATAAAATAGTCATAGATTGTGCCTGTAGCTCACCGTTGTAGCTTTAGCGAAGCTAAAGTACAACAAAACTTTAATTTTATCCGTCTGAGCTACAAAAATTATGATAGAATAGTCATAGATTGTGCCTGTAGCTCAGTCGGATAGAGCGTCAGTCTCCGAAGCTGAAGGTCGGGGGTTTGAATCTCCCAGGGCGCAAATATTTATCTAAAATTTTTTACATTATAAATAAATTTTTTCGTACAAATTTAAAGAATTAATCATAAACCCGTAACAACTGCAGTATTAGATTAGATAGTAATTTAAATTAGTTCAATTAAATTATATACCTTATTTTATGTTAGTTATATTATATTGTTGAAAGAAATATTTATAATTTCTTTATAAAAGTGTGATATACAGATAATCAAGTAATTCCGGAGAAAAATTGTGACGGAAAAACTCAAAATCAAAGGCGGCAACGCATTAAAAGGTGAAGTATCAATAAGCGGAGCAAAAAATGCCGTATTAAAGCTTATGGCGGCTGCAATTTTGCCGAAAGGCGAAACTGTTATCCACAATGTGCCCCAGCTTACAGACGTAAATATTATGCTGCGTGTTATTGAGAATCTTGGTGTAAAAACAAAACATGACAAAGCCGCAAAGACCGTTACAATTGACTCTACAAATCTGACAAGTATTACTGCAAAATATGAACTTGTCAGCAAAATGAGAGCATCTTTTATTATACTGGGCGCACTTGTTACCAGATGTAAAGAAGCAATTGTAGCTTTGCCCGGAGGCTGTGCAATAGGTGAAAGACGTGTTGATTTTCATATAAAAGGTTTGGAAGCACTTGGAGCTGAAATAGCAATAGAAAACGGTTATGTCCATGCAAAAGCACAAAAACTTATTGGTACTGATATTTATCTTGATATACCCTCTGTCGGCGCTACAGAAAATTTGATGCTTGCTGCAGTTCTTGCCGAAGGCTCAACAAGAATTCAGAATGCTGCGCAGGAACCGGAAATTGTTGATTTAGCCAATTTTCTAAATGCAATGGGTGCAGATGTTTCCGGAGCAGGAACATCAGAAATCGTGATAAACGGTGTAAAACAGGAAGACTTGAGACCTATTGAATATACAACCATCCCGGACAGAATTGAAGCCGGTACTTATATGTCTGCGATTATTGCAACAAAAGGAAGAGGTCTTATAAAAAATGTATTGCCTTCTCATTTAACATTTTATAACTCAAAACTTATTAAGATGGGCGCCAACATAAAACTTGTAGAACCCACAGTTATAGAAGTAAGCTGTAATCAAAGGCTAAATGCAGTTAATATAGTTACACAACCGTATCCGGGGTTTCCTACAGACCTGCAGGCGCTGGCTATGGCAATGCTTACAACTGCTGACGGTGTAAGCATTATTACAGAAAGTTTGTACGAAAACAGATTTATGCAGGTGCCTGAACTAAGAAGAATGGGTGCTGATATTCATCAGGAAAGAAACCATGCACTTGTACGCGGTGTTCCGTATCTGACCGGAGCAAATGTAAAAGCCAGTGACTTAAGAGCGGGTGCTTCTTTGATTGTTGCGGCATTGATGGCAGAAGGCGAAAGTGAAATCGAAGCACTGCACCACATTGACAGAGGATATGAACTTTTTGAAACGAAATTTGCCAATTTGGGTGCAGATATAGTAAGATACAATGATGAGAGTGATACTTTAAATAATCCTACTCTGGATAGAAGCAAAGGAAATATAAATGCCTCAATATAAAAGATGGTACGATCATGATCCGGTATTAATGGAAGTTGTTGAATTATTGCGCAATTATCAGGAAGAACTGAGAGCGCAGGCAGAAATATTCCTCGCAAAAATAGAAGAAAAGGTTTCCAAAGAAACTATAGACAAGTTTTATGATATGGTTAAGCCGATTAACGGTAACAGATGGTATGACAAAGACCCTGTTATTTCAAAAACAGTTGAACTTTTGAGAGTAGTACCGCCTGAAGTGCAAAAAGCAGCTGCAGAGAATTTTATCAAATCGCTTGAAGATTTAGGTATTGATAGAAAAGAAAAAAAGAATTAACGTTTTTTGAAAAATTGCGGCATATCCTGTTTTGTTATTTCTTTGCCGTTTACAAACAGTCTGTCAGACGGAGCTATATAAATCTTTTCAAAAAATTCAGCGAGTTTTTTTGGTGTTTTTACAGAGTGTGCGTTTTTAGTAGTATTGTCTGTCAGTAGTATATACCAGCTGTCATTTGCCTGAGAATATTTAAAGTCTACACTTCCGTACGGCTTTTTCATTATTTGAAAATAAGATAGGTTTTTACAAGCTTTTTTTAATTCTTTTAATACAGTTTTAAACAGAGGAACCGAATTGTCAGAACCTGTTAATCTTTTTGCACCTATTACCAGTCCTCCGTCAGCATCCGGTATAAGATTTATTAGCTTATTTAGCGTATTTTTCAGTTTTTCACCGTTTAATCTTTCATCCCAAAAGTGAAAACCTGCAGCCCGTACTTTTTTTGAACTTTTAAGTCCTCCGCCTGTGCAGGTTCTTATTCCGAGTGTATAGAACATATCTGATGCTACTATATTGGGCTTTTTAGGGTTTTCCATGAGAAAATCTATGTACTGTCCTGCTGGAAGTCCTGCAAAAGTTTTGTTAGTTACTATGTATATTTTTGATTTAAATGAAACAGGTGTTGTGTATGTCATATTCAGTTTAAAAAATAAAAAAAAATATTTTTGCTATATAACAATCTATAGCATTACAATTTGTCTGAGTGGGACCTCGCTTGTACCCGAGGGCATCCTGATGCGTAAGGCGCACCTGCGGTTTGCCTACGCCTCAAGCTAGGAGTGATACACACTCTGCCGAGTAAATATGCCAGTGGCATCCCAGGAAAAATACAATTATGAGAGGTAGCGAGAGCGCAAAAGCATAAATATAATGACTCTGCCGAATAAAATATGACTAAATGTCATATTTTATGAGAGGTAGACCCCATGCACTGTCTTGAAATCAGACGTTCGTGAAAACTGAACGTTTCCACTCACAAGGGGCAAAGCCCCGTCTGATTCCGCTTGTTGCCTGTGCCGGACTTTTTTGCAATGGGCGGACTTGATTAATGCACAGGTTCAACAAGCGGATTTTCGGACGGGTGAAACCCGGGGAGCGAGGACATAGAGCCGGCTTGTGCAAAGCACAAAAGACGAAACTGTCCGAGCGTGAAGAAAATCCAAGAAGTAGTCGGAGTCAGTTGACGATATGAAATATAAAAAATATAATGAGGAAATAAATAAACTTAGTAATGAAATTTCCCAAAAAGGCGATATCTGGGAGTTGTATTACCAGAGAGGTTATTTGTATTTTTT
>CALUVO010000067.1 GCA_944324245.1 Candidatus Gastranaerophilales bacterium
CTTGTGATGCTGCTAAACCCATTTTATGTCTCCTTACAATTTACTTACAATGCTTACATGTATATAAAACCAAAATAAAGAATCTATATTCAATATATATTAATATTGTTACATTTCTTTACAAAAAAGGAGCAAAGCATTCAAGGCTTATATTTCAGACATTCTTAGCCGCATAATATATTTATAAATTAATAATTATCTACCGAGCATAACCATCAAAACAGAAATATCAGCAGGTTTTACACCGCCAATGCGTGAAGCCTGAGCAAG
Source organism: Candidatus Gastranaerophilales bacterium (assembly GCA_944324245.1). GTDB lineage: Bacteria > Cyanobacteriota > Vampirovibrionia > Gastranaerophilales > Gastranaerophilaceae > Limenecus. The sequence continues at coordinate 271 of CALUVO010000067.1, forward strand.
TGTTGCAGGGCGGACTTTTGCAAGCCTTTCTTTTGTTTCCGTTGAAATGTGAGACAATTTGCTGTAATCCAAATCAGCCGGAATTTTTATTTTTTCCAGCTTATCAAGTGTTTCAACCTGCTGGTTCTGGCGTTTTATATATCCGTCATATTTGATTTTAATTTCTGCTTCTTGGTAAATTTCTGCAGGCAGATTCAGTTCTTCTGTTTTTTTATCGAGTTCTTTTAATACCCTGTAATCAATATTCGGACGTTTTACAAGCTCAGCAAGCTTTATGCCTCTGTCTATGTGTTCATTGTATTTTGTAAGTTTTGCATTTACTTCATCAGACGGCGAAAGTTTTGCAGCTTTCAGGCGCTCTATTTCCAGTTTGATTTTTTCCTGCTTTTCAAGAAATCTTTGGTATCTTGTATCATTGATAAGCCCCATTTTGTGTCCGATTGGAGTAAGTCTTTCATCTGCATTGTCCTGTCGCAAAAGCAGCCTGTACTCAGAGCGGGAAGTAAGCATCCTGTACGGTTCTTCTATATCTTTTGTTACAAGGTCGTCTATCAGTGTACCTATGTATGAATTGCTTCTTGAGAGTTCAAGCATTTCCGAATTGTTCAGATAATTGAATGCATTTATACCTGCAACAAGCCCCTGTGCTGCTGCTTCTTCATAGCCGCTTGTTCCGTTAATCTGCCCCGCACAGAAAAGTCCTTTTATTTTCTTTGTCATAAGAGAATGCCCGAGCTGCAATGCCGGAACTGCATCATATTCCACGGCATAAGCCGGTTTTATAATATGAACATTTTCCAATCCCGGCAAAGAATGAAGCATTTCTACCTGCACTTCGGCAGGCAGGCTTGTGGAAAAGCCCTGTACATAAATTTCATAGGTATCTTTGCCTTCGGGTTCAATAAATATATGATGTGAAGGATTGTGCGCAAATCTGACTACTTTATCCTCAATGGAAGGACAGTATCTCGGACCAATGCCGTGGATTAAACCCGCATAAAGCGGTGATTTATCGAGGTTATTTTTAATAATTTCGTGAGTTTTTTCAGTTGTCCTTGTAAGATAGCAGGGATACTGTTTTCTTATCGGCCTGTCAGGTTCAAAAGAGAAAAAGTGAAGCTCTTCATCTCCGGGCTGAATTGTCATTTTTGAATAATCTATGGTTCTTGAATCAACTCTTGCCGGAGTGCCTGTTTTTAATCTTTTTAAGGCAAGTCCGTTTTTAACCAGAGATTGGGACAATCCTGATGCCGCACGTTCTCCCATTCTGCCTGCACTTACATATTGTAAACCTACATAGCATCTGCCTTCCAGTGATGTTCCCGTTGTTAAAATAACGGCAGGCGCATAGTATTTTAGACCGAATTCATCGACAACACCCTTTACTGTATCGTTTTCAACAATAAGTTCCGTTGCCATTGCCTGTTTAAGAGAAATATTTTTGTAAGATTCAAGAATATTTCTCATGAATCTCATGTATTCCTTTTTATCAGATTGAGCACGCAGAGCACGTACGGCAGGGCCTTTTGAGGAGTTAAGCATCTTCATCTGCATGTAAGTTGCATCAGTTACAATACCCATAACTCCGCCGAGTGCATCAATCTCTCTCACAAGACAGGATTTCGCAGGGCCGCCAACAGCAGGGTTGCAGGGCATAAGCGCAATGTTATCAAGGTTCAATGTCATCAAAAGACATTTTAGTCCAAGCTTTGCAGCGGAAATTACCGCCTCGCATCCGGCGTGCCCTGAGCCTACGACTATTAAATCATAATTAAACATATTTATATTATAAATCGAACAAAAACAAGGTAAATCATAATAAAAACAGAGGGAAAACTTTTTGTTTTGCCCTCTGTTATACTGTTTTATATTTTTGTATAAAAGCAGGAACGGCTTACATCATACCGCCCATTCCGCCGCCCATTGGAGGCATTTGAGGTGCTTCTGCTTTTGGAATTTCCACAACAGCAGCTTCTGTAGTCAACAACATAGAAGCAACTGAAACAGCATTCTCCAGTACTGAACGTGTTACCTTTGCAGGATCTACAATACCTGCTTTGAACATATCAACATAAGTATTTGTCAAAGCGTCAAAACCTTGTGCTTCCGGAAGTTTTTTAACTTCTTCAACTACAACATCGCCTTTTTCGCCGGCATTGTCAGCGATTTGTTTAAGAGGAATGTGCAAAGCATCAAGAAGGATTCTAAATCCTACTTTTTCGTCATCGCTGTCAAATTGAGCTGTTTCTAAGTATTTAGTCATATCCTGCATTACTCTGATAAGAGCAACACCGCCGCCGGGTACAATACCTTCTTCTTTAGCAGCTCTTGTTGCGTTCAGAGCATCTTCGATTCTCAATTTTCTTTCTTTTAATTCAACTTCACTGGCAGCACCTACTTCGATAACAGCTACCCCGCCAGAAAGTTTTGCAAGTCTTTCCTGCAATTTTTCTTTGTCATAAGAAGAATCGGAGGATTCAATCTGTTTTTTGATTAATTTAATTCTGTCAGCAACCTGTGCTTTTGTCTCGTCACCGACAACGATTGTTGTATTGTCTTTTGTAACGGTAACACGTTTTGCACGGCCTAACATTTGGACTGTAACATTTTCAAGTTTAATGCCGAGTTCTTCGGTAAACATCTGACCGCCTGTCAATACAGCGATATCTTCAAGCATTGCTTTTCTTCTGTCGCCAAAGCCCGGAGCTTTAACAGCCACAGCTCTTAAAACTTTTCTCATTGTATTTACAACCAGTGTTGCAAGAGCTTCGCCTTCAACATCTTCTGCAACCAGCAAGAGTGAACGGCCGTCACGTGCAACCTGTTCTAAGATAGGTACAAGGTCTGAAATCAAATTGATTTTTTTGTTTACACAAAGAACATAAGCATCTTCCAAGACTGCTTCCATTCTTTCTGCATCTGTAACAAAATAAGGTGAAATATATCCTTTATCAAACTGCATACCTTCAACAACTTTGAGGTTTGTGCCGAAAGATTTTGATTCTTCTACAGTGATAACGCCGTCTGTGCCTACTTTTTCCATAGCATCTGCTATCAAGTCACCGATTTGCGCATTGTTGCCTGCAGAAATTGTAGCAACCTGAGAGAGTTTGTCTTTTGAATCAACTGGCTGTGACATTTTTTTGATTTTTTCAACAGCCATTTCAACGCCCTTGTCCATACCGCGTTTCATACCGATAGGATTAGCACCTGCTGTAAGGTTTCTCAATCCTTCACGTACTATAGCCTGAGCCAGTACAGAAGCTGTTGTTGTACCGTCGCCTGCTACATCGTTTGTTTTTGAAGAGACTTCCTTAAGAAGCTGTGCGCCTGCGTTTTCCAGTCCGTCTTCAAGTTCGATTTCTTTTGCAATAGTTACACCATCGTTAACGATTTGCGGTGCGCCGAATTTCTTTTCTAAAATAACATTACGGCCTTTTGGTCCCAGTGTTACTTTTACTGCATCGGCAACTGCATCTATGCCTTTGAGAAGGCTTTTTCTAGCCTCTTCGTTAAATACAATTTTTTTAGCCATTTTATTTTCTCCTTGTGAATAATTTTTAATCTATTTTCGCCTATGCAATCAAAGATTGCTTCATTTCAGAAACTTCGTTTCTTCCATAACGTCGGTCTGGAACGGTGACAGCTTTGTGTCGTTCACCTGCGTGAACTCCGTCAATCCTTCACACACCTTAGTTTATTCAAGAACGCCCAAAACATCCTTAACAGACATAATTTTTAAAATTTCATCGTTCATTTTTACATCTGTACCGGCATATTTTGCAAACAGAACAACGTCGCCTGTTTTTACTTCCATTTCTTCTCTTTTGCCGTCTTCAAGAGTTTTACCCGGGCCTACTGCAATAACTTCACCTTTTTGAGGTTTTTCTTTTGCCGAGTCGGGGATAAAGATTCCGCCTTCAGTTTTTTCTGTATCTTCGATAACTTTAATTACTATCTTGTCTCCTAACGGTCTGATTGACATAGATTCCTCCTTTTTTAATTATGTGTATACCAATTTGTCTACAAACTTACTATTCTTTTATATCATTTTGTTTTACAAAATTTTCAAATATTAATGAAAAATTAATAATTCATTCGCAAGGCTAGTGGTAATTTTTATACTGCATAGAGTCCTTTGCATGCAGCTTAACCCCCTCATAAAAGCAACTAAATGTTGCTTTTATTCAGCAGAGTCTCTATCTAAGATTGACATTTAGTCAATTCTATATATAGTTCTTGACTCAAGCAAAGAAAGAAAAGAACGCTATGTAAAAACACAGTAAATATTCAGAACAAATTTTGCATCCACAAGGTCTGACAAAATTCATTCTGAATATCAACTGTGTTTAATTAAAGTCACAACAGCATAGCCGTATTACACTTCGTGTGCAGCTTCGCTGCTAATTGCTTTTTTAATGATAAATATTATCACTACATAAATACTATAAAATGTAAATATATATTACAAAAATATAAAATTTAGTCAATTTATTAGCTTTAGCAATATTTACATGAGTATTAGAAGTGAAGAAATAGGAGATTTAAAATGCCGGTAAGTTCAGTTAATTTTAGAAGTAGTGCGGGTCATACTCCGTTAAAAAATGATTCTCATGTAAGTTTTGCAAAACGCCAGGAAGAAACAGCCAAAACTGAAAATAAAAACAGCAACAAAGCTGCTTATGTAGCAACCGGAGTAGGTCTTGCAGCAGCAGTAGCAGCCGGTATTGTTTTCAGAAAGCCTATCGGCAATTTTGTTAAATCATTGAAATTACCAACTATGGCTATGGTAAAGGATACTACGATTAATGCAGCAAAAACTTTAAAAAACGGTGTTAACAAGGCCGTAACTTTTGTAAAGACAAAAGGCGCTGAAGTTGTAAAAAACTTGAAAGACAAATTTAAAAATGTTAATGTACACAGCAGCTTTACAGGTGTATTTGCAAATGTAAAAACAAAAGCAGCTAAAATTGCAAAATTTGCTTTTGGCAAAGTTGTTGAAGGAGCAAAGTTTGTAAAAAATCTGTCAGTTACTTTATGGGATAAAGCAGTTGAAGTATTCAATAAAGCAGCTCACAAAGCATAAAAAATATCTAAAATAAATCTAAAACAGCAGACTTTTAAAATTTTAAAAGTCTGCTGTTTGGTGTAATATTTGTTTATGAGTTTATTAAAAGATAAAACAGAACTGCAAAGGTTATACAATCTGGACTTGGAAGAATTGCTAAATATTTCTTCTATGTATGTCAAAAATGATGTAGAATTTTGCTCTTTAATAAATGCAAGAAACGGCAAATGTTCACAAAACTGCAAATACTGCGCTCAGAGTTCACATTACAATACTGATATAGAATCGTTTCCCCTTGTTGATATAAAAACAGTAAAAGAGACAGCTGTTAATGCACTTCAAAATAAAGTATCAAGATTTGCAATAGTTACATCGGGCAAAACACCTGATGAAAGTGATTTTGATAAAATGCTTGAAATGATTAAAGAAGTTAATGCTGTACAAGGTCTTAAAAGTTGTGCATCTATCGGAATATTAACTGAAGTGCAGGCAAAAAAACTTGCCGATGCCGGGTTAAAAAGATTTCATCACAATATCAATACGGCAGAGTCATATTATTCCGAAATTTGTACAACACATACTTTTGAAGAAAGAATAAATACCTGCAGGCTTGTAAAAAAATACGGAATGGAGCTTTGCTGCGGGGTGATTCTCGGTATGGGAGAAAGTGTTGAACAGCGTATTGAAATGGCAATTGCACTTTCAGATATTGCGCCGGATTCAATCCCTGTAAATATACTAATGCCTATAGCAAAAACTCCGTTTGAAAACTACATAGATAAAATTGATGAAGAACATATATTGAGAACACTTGCAATATTTAAGATTGCAAATCCGTCTTCGATTCTGAGGCTCTGCGGGGGCAGGATGAGATTAAGTATTGAAAATCAGGAAAAGGCTCTGAGATGCTGTGTTGAGGGATTAATGACCGGCAACTATCTTACCACAATAGGACAGACGCCCAATCAGGATATAGAAATGGTTCAAAGAATAGGAAAAAAGATAAAATGTTAGATTATATTAAAGGCAAACTCGTTTCCAAACAAACTGCAGGTGCAAAAGGTGCAACAATTGTTGTAGAAAATAACAATATCGGATATCTGATTAATACAACAAACAGAAATATCTCTATTGCAGGTGAAACCGGAGACGAAATAAAAATTTATACCTGTCTGATTCACAGAGAAGATGCAATGCTTTTGTGCGGCTTTTTAAACAAAGAAGACAGGGATATCTTTAATATTCTTATAACTGTATCCGGTGTGGGTATGAAAGTTGCGCTTGTACTTCTGGATGAATTTTCGGGATGCGACTTGATATCCGTTGTAATAAGGGGAGATTTTAAAGAACTCTCAAGAGCCAAAGGAATAGGTCCAAAACTTGCTCAAAAAATAATTCTTGAACTTAAAGATAAACTCATCAACTGGCAAAAAACATCTCCGATAGATATTTCCGATATTAATACAAATATTGAAGAAGTATCTGACGAAGCTATAACAGAAGCACAGGCAGTACTTCTGTCTCTGGGGTATTCAGTAAATGAAGCTAAAAATGCTATAAAAATTGCCTGCCAGACAGCGAAAAAAGATTCATCGGAAGAGATACTAAAAGAATCATTACAGTATCTTGCAAAAGAGAACATCTGAACCGGTTGGTCTGTATTCATAGCGTTTCTACATTACAGCACCTATACTGTCAGATATTCATATTATCCAGAGTTTTTTGGCTAGCCAGAATTGAAATAACAGAATTTGAGTTGAATATATAATTGGCGGCATTCTGAATATCAGCAGGTGTAATTTCATCAATCAGTTTAAGATTTTTGTTTACCGCATTTATTCCGTAATATGAATCCAATGAACCTGATAGTGCACCGGTTTGTCCGTCCGAAGTTTCTAGAACATTAAGCAGTTTAGTTTTTACAATCAATTTTGCGCTATCGAGTTCCTCCTGCGAAACAGGCTGTGTCTTTAGCATTTCAATATGCTTTTTAAATCCGTCAAGTGATTTTTTTACATTGTCAAATTGTTCGATATTTTCTGACGGGTTATCGGTTGTAGTTTTTATACCCAGAGAGATTATACCTGTGTCGCCTTCATATTCAATATCCGATTCCACACGGTATGCAAGCTTTTGTTTTTCTCTTAAGTCGTTAAACAATCTGGAAGAAGGGCCGCCACCCAGAATTGTATTTAAAGTAGAAAAAATCATCTGGTCTTTGGGGTTGTAATTTGTTTTAAACTTAAAAGCCTGCAAGATTTCTGCCTGATTCCTTGGTTCGGCTTTTGTTAAAATTTTATTTTGCTCTACCTGTTTATAATGTTTAAAAGTATCAATTTTATACTGTTGAAAATTTCCGATTCCGTAAGAAAGTTTGTTTAAAACAGTTTGTGAAATGCCGGGATTCTTTTCTATTGGAGCAGTAACTACGGTTTTTGCCATTGCATTACTTTTTATATAATTAAAGAAGTTTTCGATATCAGCCAGAGTAACGGTTTCTATTGATTTTAATACATCTTCTTTTGAAGCATATTTTTTCATATCAGGGAAAAGTGCTGTTAACATATCTTCTCCTGCAGAATTTTCTAACTTTAACAGTGCTTCTTTAAAAAGTGCTTTTGCATATTCAAAACTTTTTTCATTTAATCTTGGTTCAGAGAGGACTTCTTTTATAAGGTCAACCGCCATGCCGGTATCCTGTGCCAGTGACTCTGAAACAGCTGTAATGCTGTTGAAATCCGCATCGAATTTTAGTGTCATGCCCGCTTTATAAACATCTTTGTAAAACTGATCCTGATTTTTATTTTTGGAACCTTCATTCAGCATAATAGACAGTATCGGGGGTATGCAGGGATTTATGTTTGCGGGGACTGTAGTCTGCAATTTTACAAAAGAAGTGGAAATATCCGATTTATTCGGATTTAAAATTATTTCCATATTATTGGCAAGTTTGTATTGTTTGATTTTAGATGTATCAAACATTTTGTCTTCAATTCGTGATTTAAAGGAAATTTTTTGTGTCTGATTTGCTGGAGACAGCAGGTTCTTTGAGCTTATTGCCGTATTCACATTTTGATAATTGTTCATTATCTGCGAATTGTCCATTGACTGTGGATGTATAACTGATAAAGAAACCTTATTCAAATCCAGATATTTTTTTGCAAAACCTGTAATATCAGCAGGTGTAATACTGTCAAGAATGGAAAGGTAGTTTTCCGCATAGTTTAAATCATTGTCCAGAATTGCATTCCCGAGAAGTGAATTGAGTGCGTGAGAATTTTCCGAAATTTTTGAATAAGTCATTTTCAAATACTTTTTGGCAGTATCAAGCTCCTCAGGTGTAATCGGATTTTGGACAATACCGTTTATTCCCTGATAAATCGTTTTTATAACCTCTTCTGTTTTTTGCGGTGTTGTTTGTGATGCAATTAAGATTGTTTTCGGGTCTGAGGGTCTGTTGCCTACACGTTCTATATTCATTACTGCGCCGGATTGGATTTTGTTTAGCTCTTTACTTATTCTTGCGTTTTTATATCCAAGAAGTGCAGTCATCAAAACTTCCATTTCAATGTTTTCTTTTGTAGAGTTATTGGCAGGACCTGCAAAACCGAGAACAGCAACACTTGATTGGGTTTTTGGCAGTTTTACATCTACTCTTACGGGTTTTTGTATTGCATTAAAATCCTGGTATTTCCTGTTTTGTACTGGCACATAAGCACTTTTGTTAAAATATTTTGCTATTGTATTAATGGCTTCATCTGCAGGAACCTCGCCGGTTACAACTGTTACGCTGTTGTCGGGTGTGTACCACAGATTGTAATATTCCAGTGTATCATCTCTTGTCAGCTTGTTTATATTGGAAATCGTACCGGCAACAAGATCAGGAGAGGTTGTCTGTATTTGATAAAGGTTTTTAATACAGTTATTTAAAGCTGTGTTTACGGGCTCGTCACCAACCATACTGATTTCAGAAGTAACAGGGCCTTTTTCTTTTTCTACCATTTCTGCAGTGTGTTCCGGATACTGCAGCTGCTGTGATTGAATGTATGCCGATGTGTCAAAAACATTACCTTTGCCCAGAAGCTGGGAGGAAATAAAATAGTTTGTTGCGGAAAATCCGGTAGACGCATTGGTTGAAGCGCCCATGTCATTTACTATTTTGAAAAAATCACCGGAACCGAGACTACCGTAGGGGCTTTTGGAACCGTTAAAAGCCATGTGCTCGTTAAAATGGCTGATGCCCCGCTTTTCATCAGGCTCGTTCATCGAACCTACATTGTAATAAGTTTCAAGAACAGTAGGACCTTTTTTTTCAAGTACAACTACTTTTTGTCCGTTAGCAAGTTGGAATAGTTTTGCACTGTTAGAAAAAGGAAGGTTTATGTTGCGGATAAAAGTATAAGAGATAGGCGCCTGTGCCAGCACCTGTGCTTTTAACGTTTCAGATGCTTTGTTTGTGTCGATAGGGTTTGAAGCAGCACTTGGGACATTCCCCCCGGCATCGCGGGAGTCTGTCTGTGTCGGTGCCGTCTGTGTCGTGTCATTTTCTAAAGCATTAGAAACGTTATTGCGCACATTAGCCTGCACAGGCGTTTTTATAAAATTGTTTAAATTTAGACCATCCAACTTCATGAAATAATTTTACTTCCTTGATATTCTTAAAACGGCTGATAAAAAAAATTGACTGTTTTCAAGCATCATGTTTTATAAATCTTAACAAAAACAAAATTAATATTGTATAACACAGCGGGGAAGTTATATTTCCCCGCTGTGTTTAACTACTAATTCGGATACTCTGCATCATCAGTTTCTATAATATCAAAATCACGTTTTTTCCAGCCTTTAAACCCTCCTAAAAGCTCCATAACAGGGTAGCCTTCATCAGCAAGCATGTAAGCTGCTTTTTTGCTTTTCTGACACATAAAAGAATAACTGTATACGATGTTTATTTTGTCTTTTGAAAGCTGTACAAGTTGTTCTTCAAGCTGCTCAAACGGAATATGAACGGCATAAGGAATATGTCCTTTTATATAATCTTCGTAATCTCTTACATCGATAAGATTAAAGTCTTCAAGATGGTTGTCCATAAAATGTTTGAGTCTGTCAGGACCAATCATAAAAGCAAGTTTTTCAAGAAAAAAATCTTTTGCTTTAGAGGTATCTTTTGTACGTTTTAGAATGTCTTCGTGTTTCATTTTTGTCTCCTTTAATATTTCTTTTTTAAATTAAAGGAAACCGGATTTTGTTTCATTCGACAAAAGAGTCATATTGTTTGTATAAAAGGAGTAAAAATAAGCAAAATACGGTCTGTAGGTATTAAAAATCTTATTGCTTGCAAAAATAGAATGTTAATTTTATTATATATACATTCCATAGAAAGTACTTGCGTCTGCAGAGTGCTGGTAAATTGAAAACTTAATATGCCGATGTGGCACTCTGCCGGAGAATTTTTGCAAGAGCGGAGTCGAGGCTTTAAAGCCGAGCGAGCTCGTTAAGCGGAAGTGTTCGGTGTGAAGAATATTTTACTAGTGTAAAATATGATGAACATAAGAACACTGAGCTGCAAATAATTCGAGAAAAACGATTAAGTATCGTTTCTCGAGAGGTGTACGAACGATAGTGAGTACCTTCGCCATTGAGGCGCTATAATTGTACTTTGTAAACTTAAATTGGACTTTGCCGATGTGGCGAAATGGTAGACGCACACGCTTCAGGTGCGTGCGAGGAAACTCATGGGGGTTCGAGTCCCTTCATC
>CALUVO010000068.1 GCA_944324245.1 Candidatus Gastranaerophilales bacterium
TAAATTCAATTTCCTTTAATATATTATTTAATGTTTGAATACTATAAGTGCTTTCAGTTACTAAATACATCGACAATAAATTTTTTTGCGCTTTTTCTGAAATATTTAAAGATTTCTTTACAATTGGTGCAAGTTTATTGTCAGTCTTGAATTTTGGGGTATAAGTGTCAAAATCACTATTCTTTATTGATTGTTTAAGCTCTGTTTTCAGTGTGTTTTCATCAATTTCCAAACGAGAAGCAACAATTTTTGTATACTCATCTCTTACTATATTATTATTTATTTCAGTAAGGTATGGCATTACTTCTTTAACAATGGCGTTTTTTTCTACCGGCGTCATCCCTTTTTTGTATGATTTAAGTATGCTTTCAATTTGAAAATCTACTAACAATGGTGCCTTATCAAGTATTTGACGGTATGCTTCAGCACCGTTTTCTCTTATAAATTCGTCAGGATCTTTACCTTCCGGCGGTACGACCACACGCAATTCACAGGAATATCTGTCAGATGCATTTGATATAGCTGAGAAACTTTCATCAAATTGTTTTATATTGCCCAAGCCAGCAAAAGCTTCTTTTATAACTTCTGCTCCACGTTTTGTTGCCATTTGTCCGGCTTTGTCCGTATCAAAAGCCAGATATATTTTTCGTGACGGTGTGTATCTGGATATCAATTTTACATGGCTGTCAGTCAACGCTGTTCCGCATGCGCCTACTGCATTTTTTACTCCGTTTACCTGTGCTGAAATTACATCAAAATAGCCTTCCATTATTACTATGGAATCATTTTCTTTGATTGATTCTTTTGCCTGATAAAGACCGTATAATATATTGCTTTTATTGTATACAAGAGTATCCGGAGAATTCAGATATTTAGGATTTTGTCCTGATTCAATTGCACGTGCTCCGAATGCAACAATATTCCCTTTTTCATCAAAAATAGGTATTGTAATTCTGTTGCGAAATCTGTCAATATAGCCCGGTTTGGTTTCTCTTTTTATAATTAGTCCTGCTTTTTCCAGAATATCTTCTGTGTATTTTCCTTTTAAATACTGCTGCAGTCCGTCATATGAGTTTGGTGCAAAACCGAGCATGTATGTTTGTATATTTTCGTCATTAATTTCTCTGCCGGAAATATATTTATATGCTTCGGAACTTTTATTTTCTAAAAGCGTCTTTTTATAAAATTCTGCTGCATATTTCATGCAGGTGTAAATCTGTTCTTTTATATCTTTATTATCGTTTGTCTTTTCAAAGCTTTTAGGCAGCTCAATACCCAGTATCTCAGCCTGTTCTTTTACCACTTCATGAAAAGATTGGTTGTTGATTTTCATTAAAAAGCTAAGTACATCTCCCCCCTCGCCGCAGCCAAAGCATTTGTAAATTTGCTTAGCCGGACTAACGCTGAAAGATGGAGTCTTTTCGTTATGAAAAGGACAGCAGCCCCAGTAATTTCCACCGGATTTTTTCAGGATAACATATTTTGAAACGACATCTACGATATCCAGTCTGTCTTTAATCTGTGTTACAACATCTTGATAAGTTAAACCATTCATACTGCTCAATATTATAACATAAGGAATTTAGCGCGTATGTATTGCTTTTTTATATACGATTTTAACGAAATTTAAAATAAGTGTATTTAACACTTTTCAAAATAAAAAAGATATGTTAATATTCTTAATACAATTTTTACAGACTAGGCAATTTTTTTTTCCAAAATGTTTTTATATAAGTGTGAAGGTTTAAAGAAATTGCGTGTGAAAGGAAGTCTATAGAATGATGGAAGTTATCTCTCAGTTTTTTGAAGAATTTGTTGCAGGTCTTTATGAATTGGCACCTGTATATGTGTGTGTAGAATCAGAAAATTATAATAAGTATTAATATATTCTGATTTGGGGATTTATTTTTGTTGCTTAATAACATTCAGGTTTTGTTTGCCTTTTTGTTTTGCATTTTTTTATGTATAATATTTTACATAACTAGAATGTAAAGTGAGTTTTTATGGGTGAAACATTGAATGTTATTATTCTTGATAAAGAAGAAACCTCAAGGAATATTATAAAAAATTATTTGTCTTGTGATGAAGACATTTCTGTTATTGGTGAATTTTTTGATTTTGAATTAGGATACGATTTTGCCCGAGAAAAAGGTAAATGTCTTGTTTTTATCGATATTTCACAAGAACAAAATGAAACTATTTCTCTTATAAAAAGGCTTAAAGAGAATAATAAAGATGCTTTTATAATTGTTTTATCAGCAAAACCATCTACTGAAACAATAATAAAAGTAATGAGAGCCGGTGCAAAGGAATTTTTGAATAAACCTTTAATACAGTCAGAGTTTATTGAAACAATTAAAGAAATAAAATCAGAATTTGAAAATGCAGAGCCAGCAGATTCGTGCAAAATAATTTCTACCTTTTCAAATAAAGGCGGCATCGGAAAAACATCTATTGCTGTCAATCTGGCTGTTGAACTTGCTCAACTTTCTAAAGAAAAAGTTGCATTAATAGATTTGAATTTACAGCTTGGCGATGTTGCTACATTTCTGGATATGAACCCGCCTTTTGCAATGGATTATATAGCAAATAACATAAACAATTTAAATGAAGAAGATTTACTAAAAGCAATGTCCAGATATAAAAACACAAGTTTGTATGTTATTGCAGATCCTTTAAATATCGATAATTCTCAGGATATTACAGCAGAACAGATTAAAAATATTTTTGCGGCTTTAAAGAAAACATTCTCGTATATTGTTATTGACATAGGAACAAATATCGATTCAAAAACCATTGCAGCATTAGACAGCAGTGATTTGATTCTTTTAATTGCCATTGTAAATCTTCCGGCTATCAGAAGTACTCAAAGATGCATGGATTTATTTAATAAACTCGGATATTCAAGTAATAAGATCAAGCTTGTCCTGAATCGTTACATGGAAAACGAAGATATAAAAACATCTGATATTGAAGAAGTTGTTAAACAAAAAGTTTACTGGAAAATACCTAATAACTATCTTACAATGATGTCAGCTATTAACAAAGGTGTTCCGGTGAATGAAATAAATGCGGAATCTAATATATCAGTGAACTACAAAGATTTTGCATCTAAAGTTTCTGATTATTTAATAACACGAAAATTTGATAAAAATTACGGAAAAAGAGAATTAAATATATAATGGAGAGAAAATGTCACTAAGAGATAGATTGAAAAGTAAAAAAGAATCAAAATCAGCTGCACAGCGTGGTGAATATGTTATATCTATTGCAAAAGTATCAAATGCTGTTAATAAGATAAAAAATCCTGCTGATTTGGGTAATATAGTAAAAGAGTTTTCTAAGTTTTTGAATACGCTTGAGGCTCAAAATGCTCGTATAGTATTCAGCGGGGATTTTGATTTGGGACAGAGAACTCTTTTAAATTGTATTTTAGGAGGATTTTTAGAAGAAGATTCAACAAAATCCAATAAGAAGTCTTCACAAGAAGATGTAGCTGAAAATTATGAAGAACAGAATACTCAAACAAAAATCAGCAAAAGAAGAAAAACAATAAGAGAACGTCTTGCTGCAAAAGCACAAAATGACTCAGAAGAATAATATTTCATGACTCCGACTACTTCTTGGATTATTGGCGTTCACAAGGTCAAGTACTTCATTTCAAATTTTTATTCTAAAAATTTTCCATTTCGTTGTCCTTGTTCACATGGCTGTTCGCTCTCTTCGTTCGACT
>CALUVO010000069.1 GCA_944324245.1 Candidatus Gastranaerophilales bacterium
TGTGTTTTTTTATTTCTCTCGTTGTATTTTCTCTGTCTTTATATCTCTCGTACTTATATAAACAATTCTTTTTATAAAAAATTGCTATATTAAAGTTATAAATAATATATATGTTACATTTCTTAATATAATTCAATAAAAGCCCCTCTATATTTAGAATTCATACATATACAAAGATTATGCTATTATTTTTTTATGAAAATAAAAGTAATAGCCGTCGGTAAACTCAAAGAAAAATATACAAAAGAAGCTGTTGATGAATTTTTAAAACGCCTCGGAGCATATTGCAGTATGACGCTTGTGGAAATACCCGCACAGGAAATAAAAGATGACAATCTTGCCCGAAAGTATATGGAAATAGAGGGTGAAAAGATTCTTGGTACAATAAAACCGGATTCTTACGTAATTACTCTTGAAATTTCAGGAAAAATGCTTTCTTCCGAAGATTTTGCAAAAAAAATAAAGCAGCTTTCAAACGAAGGTCATAACGAGATAGTTTTCGTTATCGGCGGAGCAAACGGTCTGTCACAAGCAGTCAGCAGCAGGGCGGATTTTAAACTGAGTTTGTCGTTAATGACGTTTACTCACCAGCTTGTAAGAATATTTCTTTATGAGCAGATATATCGTGCATTTAAAATTATCCATAACGAAAATTATCATAGATAAAATCTATTATTCAACTTTCCGGTAATGAAAAAATTGTATTCTTCTTAAATAATACCAAAGTGTATGTTTAAGGAGAAAATGATGAGTATAAATATTCTGGAACGTATATACAAAGCCTCTGAAATGGCAGGCGGGGTAAAAGACATTGTCGTCTTTACACAAAGTTTTAAATGCTACGGTACACTCGTCAAAGATCACAAAGACAATCTTAAGGATATTTTGACTTTAAAAGATGCAACAATCTGCCATCATTTTGATGAATGCAGCTGCAATATTGAAAGCCCGAAATATGAGTGGCTGAATATTAACGAAGACAAAATTATTGCTTTCAGCATACTCGGCTATATGACATGTGAAAATTAAGATAATCTTCAGTCTTTGGTTTTACTGAAGCAAATTCAACACATATCTGTCAGTTTCCATCATTGTTTTCATTACTTTAGCCATAAGCTCCATTGAAAACTGAGCTTTTTTAAGGTCAGTAATTGCCAGTGCATAATCGGTATCCTGAATACTGCTCAAGGCTGACGAATCTGACATAATATTTGTCATTTGTTGATTTATTGCGCCCTCAAAAGATGTCTGAACAGCGCCTATTTCACCGCGTTTTGCGTTAATATCATTTAGCATTGCGTCTATGCTGTCGACGTTTGCAGCTGCAGCTTCTGATGAAGACACATCAAAATTCATGCTGTCTAATGTAATATTAGGGTCATAAGTGATAACCGATGAATTATCAGGATTAACCATAAAATCTACAACAGATGCAGCTCCCGGATTTTCCGGAGTAACGGCATTTATTGTTGGTTTACCGTTAAATGTTGCTTGATTGATTGTTTGTTTAATCTGCTCAACATTTTGGTCAATTTCAGCCTGCATTGCAGCACGTTGTGAATCGGAATAAACTCCGTTGGCAGCCTGTATGCTTAATTCGCGTATTCTTTGAAGGTTTTGTGTAACACTCCCCAGTGCATTGTCTGCAACAGAAGTAAAATTATAGCCCGTTTGCGCGTTTTCCAAGGCTTTCTGTGATGAACGTATACTTGTATCCAAGCCCGTTGCAACATAAATGTCTGCCGGATTGATATCCTGTTTAATTCCTGATGCAATACTTTCGGCCGCTTTTTCAAACGTCCGTTGAGCCTGCACCATACCTGTCTGTGCAGAGTATATTCCTATCGGCATTACAACGCTTAGAGACATCTGTTCTTTTCACCTTCTTTTGATACGCACAATAAGGCTATATAAAAATTATGCCCAGATATTAAAAAAATTAAGCAAAATCTTTGTTAATTTTTACATTTTGCAATTATTTTGTAATAAAATTGAGATTAGAAGACAAACAAGGATTGTTTATGGAGAACGAAAATAAAAAGTTTTATTTTATAGCCATTGGCGGAATAGGTATGAGCGGATTGGCAAAATACCTTTTAGAATCCGGCTTTGAAGTATCCGGTTCCGATATAAAAGAAAGCAAATACACAAAAAAAGTTGAAGCATTAGGCGCAAAAGTCTATATAGGACACGATGCAAACCATATTCAGCCGGATATGATTATTGTTGCTTCTACAGCTATCAGAGAAGACAATCCTGAAAAAGTACGGGCAAGAGAATTGGGACTGCCTGTTTTGCACCGTTCTGATGTATTAAAAATGATATCAGAAGGGCTCGGCAAAAAAGAACACGAAATACAACAGTTTATAGGCTTTTCGGGAACTCACGGCAAAACAACGACAAGCGGTCTGTGCTCTTATGTACTGGAAAAAGCCGGATATGACCCGTCATACTGTGTCGGAGGTATTATTCCGGAACTTGATACAAACGCAAAATCCGGTAACGGAAAGTTCTTTGTTGCGGAACTGGACGAATCTGACGGTACAATCGTAAAATATCACACAAATATCAGTGTTATAAACAACCTTGAAGTTGACCATGTTGATTTTTATAAAAACGGATTTGATGATTTGTTAAAAACCTTCAGAACTCATATAGACAACAGAACTGAAGGCGGAAAAGTTATTGTAAATAAAGATTGTAACGGTATTAAAAAACTAATTGAATCAAATTCTGATGTAAAATTCATTACATTCGGACTGGAAAGCGGCGGTGTAGATTACAGTGCACGAAATTTGAAATTTAACGAATTCGGCTCGGAGTTTGATATTTATCACAGAACGGAAAAAATAGTCTCCATAAAACTGACTATTCCCGGAAAACATAATATTTATAATGCACTGGCTGTGGTTGCCGCTCTGAATGAAGAAGGAGTGGATTTAGAAAATGTCCGTCCTCATTTTGAAACGTTTTCCGGCATGGGAAGAAGATTCCAGAAAGTTGCAGAATTTGACGGAATAAGGATTTATGATGATTATGCCCATCATCCCACAGAAATTAAAACCACGCTGGACAGCGCAAGACTATGTAATACAAACAGACTTGTCGCTATATTTCAGCCTCACAGATATACCCGTTTAAAAGGGTTGTGGAATGATTTTAGAAAAAGTTTTACTGCAGTGGATAAACTTATAGTTGTTGATGTTTATTCCGCTTCTGAAGATGCAATAGAAGGTGTTAATTCAAAGGCATTTGTACAGAGTTTTCAAAACGAAGATGTTACGTATATAGGCGGCAGTATGGAAAATGCAGCAAGGAAAATTCTGCCGCTGCTAAAATCCGGCGATATGGTTATTACACTCGGAGCCGGTGATGTTACAAGAATAGGCGGGGAGCTTCAAAAACTCCACGACGATACAAAAGCAGGTATTTAATATGGTTTGCGAATTTGAATGTGAATTTAAAGAAAATTATGAACTGAAAAATCATACCAGTTTTAAAATCGGAGGCTGTGCAAAAAGAGTTTTTTTCCCGGCTAGTATAGAAGAATTTGCCGGATTGCTTTCAGAACTTGATAATCCGGTAATTCTGGGGAATTGTTCAAATGTATTGATTTCTTCTCAGGGAATAGACGGAGATGTTATTTTGACCTCAAAAATGAATTCATTTGAGGTTGTAAATAATACAATTACAGCACAATGCGGTGTCAAGGTGCCAATGCTGTCCAGAGAAGCAGAAAACAGTTGTTTAAGCGGGTTAGAGTTTATGATAGGATTTCCGGGTTCTGTAGGCGGAGCTGTATACATGAATGCTTCTGCTCATTCTCAGGCTGTTTCGGATACATTTAAAGCTTGTAAAGCTTTTGATACAGAGACAAAAAAAATTGTTGAACTCAATAAAGATGAAATGCATTTCGGGTATCGTAAATCTGTATTGCAAGAAGGCAGATATATTCTTCTTGAGGCAAAATTTGAACTTACACCTGCATCTAAAGAAGAAATAACTTCTGTAATGCAGAGAAATTTGAATTTTAGAAAAGACAGACAGCCGAGTCTTGCAACACCCAATGCAGGCAGTATTTTTAGAAACCCCCCGAATGATTCAGCGGGCAGACTGCTTGAAAAAGCAGGTGTAAAAGGTTTAAAAATAGGCGGTGCACAGGTCTGGCTAGGACATGCAAATTTTATTGTAAATATTGAAAATGCAACATCAACAGATGTTTCACAGCTTATGAATAAAATGTATAATGAAGTCAAAGACAAATACACAATAAAATTGGAGCCGGAAGTAAAATTTGTCGGTATAAAAAGTAAAGAAGAAGATGAATTATGGGATACAATGTTGAACAAAAAATAGATTTAAATAAAAGAATTGCTGTTCTTGTAGGCGGGCCTTCAAGCGAAGCAGAAGTTTCAAGACGTTCCGGAAATAATGTCTTTAAAGCACTGCAAAATCTCGGTTATAAAAATTCCGAAATAATAGAAGTTGATAAAAATATAGCACAGGTTTTAAAAGACAAAAAAATAGAAATAGTCTACAATGCAATGCATGGCTTATTCGGTGAAGACGGCTGTATTCAGGGAATGCTTGAAGTTATGGGCATACCGTACACAGGCTGCGGGGTTTTGTCCAGTTCCGTTTGCATGAATAAAGAATATACGAAAAATATTCTTAAAGAAGCAGGTATACCGCTTATAAAATCCGTATTAATCAGAAAAGGCGAAGATTACAAAGAAAAAATAAAAGGTCTTAAATATCCTTTTATGCTAAAACCTGTGTCAGAAGGTTCCAGCATAGGTATGTATAAGGTAAATAATCCTGAAGAAATGGAAGAATGCTTTAAAAAGTCAGCACAATGCGGTCAGGATGTAATGGTGGAGGAATATCTGCAAGGCAAAAGTCTTACAGTAGGTGTGCTTGAAGACGGGGATAAAATGTTTGCCACAGAGATTCTTGAATTCCGCACCAAAACCGAATGGTATGACTATGAAGCAAAGTATACAGCAGGGCTTACAGAATTTATCCTTCCTGCCGAGCTTTCTTTTGATATGACAAAAAAGGTTAAACAAATCGCAATAGATGCTTTTAATGCCTGTGCCTGTAAAGGTGTCAGCCGTGTAGACTTTCTCGTTGCGGATGATGTGCCTTATGTTCTGGAAATTAATACAAGCCCCGGAATGACTGACTTGAGCGATTTACCGGCACAATCAAAGGCTATGGGCATTGATTATGATACTCTTGTACAAATAATCTTAAACGGAGCTTCGCTTCGCAAATAGAAAACAGGAATGCAGAATCAGTACAATAATGACAATATAAATATAGAACGCAGGGTTAAAATTAACCAGATGCAAAGAAATGTCAGACGGGGTAAAGAACGTCTGAGATGGTTTCGCTGCTGGGTTCGTTTGTTTATGATAGCAGCATTAATTTTTGCCGGATACAAGGTTTATAAACTGCCCCAGTGGTATTTAAACAAAAACATTTTTTCTTCTGCAAGCAACAACACACTGAATATTGTAGGTAACAATATAACACCGACATATAGAATTATTTCTATCTTGCGCCAGAATCCGGTACCTCAAAGGCCGATTTATCTTTTTAATACATCAGATATAGAAAAAGAGATAGAAAAACTTCCTCCCATAAAAGAAGTTTATATACAAAGGCTCTGGTTCCCTGCAAGATTGAATATAATTGTAGTAGAAAGACGTCCGATATTAAGCATTTCTCCTGATCCCAAAGTGCCTCCCATTGCATTTTTTGCAGAAGGCGGAAAACTAATAGGGCGGGATTATCTTCCATTAAAGAATATAAATAAAACAATTCTTGTGCTTACATACGGCACAAAAGGCGATGATTACAGAACATGGGATGAAAAGAAAATTAAGAAAATAGAGATGATTGTGCATGCTATGGAGCAATTCTCCGGTCAGCCTGTTGAATATATAGACATGAGAAATCCAAAAGATATCTATATGAAGCTTCCTTCTGTTAATGTAAGATTGGGCGAACTTGATTATATGGCACTTTCCCGTGTGAGAAATATTTCAGCCATTCTTCCTCAAATAAAAACACTTAAGAAAAAAATAAAATATATAGATCTCAGATGGGAAGATGCTCAATATATTAAACTCGAAGAATGACCGAGTTAAACTGTGTTGCTGGAATTTTCCTCTTACCTACGAGTATCCTTGTATATGTTTGTCTGAGGCGGCCTCGCTTGTACCCGAGGCATCCTGATGTGTAAGCGTTGTTAATCTTTATACTGCACGGAGATACTCCGTATCTCACTTAGCATACCTCTATCTCGAATTGACATTTAGTCAATTCTCGACAGAGTTCTTGCCTCAAGCTAGAAGTGGTACACACTCTGTCGGACAAAACAATCTAGTGAATTATTTGGTGAGAAGAAAATGACGTGAATGAATTTTTTTCGGATAATTTATAGCCGCAAAAGTCAAAATGCTTGATTCTGACTCATGTTTAATTTATAACATGCATGTATTTAATACACAGTAAAAATAGAAGAGGAGCTAAATTATGGCTAAGAAAGTTGCAATTAACGGCTTCGGTAGAATCGGCCGTAACACATTAAGAGCTGCAATCAGAGAAGGCATTTTCGACAAAATCGATTATGTTGCTATCAACGACCCTGGTTTAAAACCGGCTGATGCTGCAAGACTTTTCAAATATGACTCTGTAATGGGTAAATTTGACGGCGAAGTTGAAGCTTATGAAGAAGGTATTATCGTAAACGGCAAAAAAATTAAATTCTTTGCAGAAAAAGACCCTGCACAATTACCATGGAAAGATATGGGTGTAGAAGTTGTTGTTGAATCTACAGGTTTCTTCACTGATGCAGAAAAAGCAAAAGCTCACATCACTGCAGGTGCAAAAAAAGTTATCATTTCAGCTCCTGCTACAAATGAAGATAAAACAATCGTATTAGGCGTAAACGACAAAGAATACGATCCTGAAAAACACAATGTAATTTCTATGGCATCTTGCACAACAAACTGCTTGGCACCTGTTGCTAAAGTTATCGATGAAAAATTCGGTATTGTTAAAGGCTTGATGACAACTGTTCACTCTTACACAGGTGACCAGAGAATCTTGGACGCAGGTCACAAAGACCCCAGACGTGCAAGAGCTGGCGCTTTGAATATCGTTCCTACAAAAACAGGTGCTGCTAAGGCTGTTGCTCTTGTTTTACCTCAGCTTAAAGGTAAATTGGACGGTTTCGCTATGAGAGTTCCTACTCCGGACGTATCTTTGGTTGACGTTGTATTCGAACTTTCTAAAGATGTTACAGTAGAAGAAGTTAACGCAGCTCTTAAAGAAGGTGCTGACGGACATGTTCTTTGCTACACAGAAGAACCGCTCGTATCTTCTGACTACGTAGGTACTTCTCAATCATCAACTGTTGACGCTTTATTAACACGTGTAATGGGCGGCAATCAGGTTAAAATCATTTCTTGGTATGATAACGAAATGGGTTATTCAACAAGACTTGCTGAAACTACATTGATGGTTGCTGAAAAATTATAGTTTTTTATTAAACTAAAATAAAAAACAGCGGTGATTAATTTCATCGCTGTTTTTGTATTTTATATAACAAATTTGTTAAAATCTCCTCGGGCACAAGCGAGGTCCCACTCAGACAATCACTATATCAGTATTCGTGTCATCGAATAACGTAACATATACAAGGATGACAACTTCTTACAGAAGAAGTATTAACAATAAATAGTGCAATATTCCAAGTAATCTTTACATTAAATAAAAATTTGTTCTTTATGCGCATAAAAATTTTTTCACGGGATTTAAACAATTATGATAAGTAAAATTTTAACAAATACACCGTATAAAATTTTAAATAATACATCTTTATTAACAGGTGATAAAAACAAGCCAGATATTCATTTTTCACAATGCACGGCATATGAAAAGCCACTAAAGGCCATACCGGTACCGACTCTTCTTGCATATATGACAAACAAATATACTGATGACAATGTTCATGTAGAGTTTATCAACACACTTTCTACTGATAAAATGATGCAAAAATATGCGCAAAATGCACGGGGATGTGCTGATAATCTGGCACAAAGAGCAGGAAAGAAGGGTCAGGTCCTAAACTGGATAGATGAATTATCGAAAAATCAGCTGAAGAGGCTTGATGAAATATATGCACTTGCTGATTCTTTAAAATCAAATGGCAGTAAAAAGCTTGTTGTGATAGGCATAGGCGGTTCAAGGCATACTGTTGAAAATATGTTAAGACTAAACGGAAAAGGAGAAAATGTATACTTCCTTTCTGCTGCTGACCCTCAAAGCATAAAAGAGTTCTTTGAAAGAAATAATCTAATAGAGGACAAACCGGCAGTGCTTGTAGTATCAAAGTCAGGTACAACTCTGGAGCCTTCTTATGATTTTGACTGTGTGAGAAAAATTCTCGGAGATGATTTTAAAAATTATGTATGTATTACAGCTGCAGACAAAACAAAAAGCAAACTAAGACAAATAGCGGAAGAAAACGGCTATAAATGCGGAATAATCCATGATGATTGCGGCGGCAGATTCGGTGCATTTGATGATCATTCTCTTGTTGCTCTGGCATATTGCGGTATGTCAAAAGATGAAATGAAAAGAATGCTTGACGCTTCTTTAAAAGCACAAAAGAATTTTTTAAATCCTGATATTACAAAAAATCGAGCACTGCAGCGTGCTGCCTTTAATGCCGAATGTATATTAAACGGCAAACAAAACCAGTATGATTACTATTTCGGTGACAGATTTGAAGGCACTGCTTTATGGAATACGCAATTGAAAAAAGAATCTCACAAGTCACTTTACAAGCCCTCAGGCGATTTAATAGGCCCTGCTTTTTTACACAATTCCACGGAGGCAGACCTTGATGAAGGCAATACAAATTCTTTTTATACCTTTAATATAATAAAAAATGACAACAGCACTGATTACAAGCTATACAATGCACTAATAAAAGGCAGTCTGAAAGCTTACAGCGACAGACATCCTGTATCTCTTATTTCATTAAAAAATTTGTCAGTTGAATCAATTGCGGAATTTGTTGAACTAAAACATTTTGAGACAATATATACAGGTATGATGTTAAGAGCAGTGCTGAATAAAGATTCAGCACCGCCTGAAATTTTGCCTGAGGTTTTGCAGCCTCATGTTAATATCTATAAAAATGAAGTAAACAAGATTTTAGATTCAGCAATTAAGAGTTAATAGCAGATTTCTAAATCCTGTGTGAGTTTTACAAAGATTTCTTTGCCAGGTTTTGCGTTGTAGTTAAGTCCTTTTGATGCCGAGCCTATAATCAGACCCAGACCTCCGCCTACAGGCATACCTATTGCAAGACAACCTGTTCCTACAGCACTTGCAGCTGCGCCGATTGCAGCACCGATACCGGCACCGACACCGAATAAACCTACTGTCCATAGTGCCGCTTTACCTGTTGCAGCCCAGCCTGAGCGTTTCAAAATACCTGCTTCGTCGCTTACTCTGGCTTCTATAGTACCTGTAGTTCCGTCCATGAGAGCTATTTCGTTTATGGAAAGCACAACTTTAGCATTTCTGTTCCACGCTTTTGACGGAGTAAGTTCTGTTACAGCTGCAATAAACTGTGTCCCCGCAGGGAGAAGAACTCTGCCTTCAACTGTTTTTAAATCTTCCTGCAGGACAAAGGTAACTTTGTCGCCTACTTTTGCAGTTTTTGTAGAAAAAGTATCAGCAAAAGCTATTTTTATTACATTTCCTTTTGATATTACCACCTTGTCTTCTTTTATGTTTACAGTGTTGATAACTGTTTTTTTATAAGTCGGCAGGTGTTCTACATTTGATTGTACTTTAATCTGGAATTTTGCATTTTGTACAGCAGGAGCAGCTTGCACCGGTTCTGTCTGCGCCGGCTGTACAGCTGTTGTATCAGATGCTGCTGTTTGTGCAAAAACTGCAGGTGTTGTATTTAATGAGATAAAAGAAACCATAAGTGCATACGCACAGAGCTTTTTAAAATCTTTTTTCATACCGGTATCCTTCATTAAAATTACTATTAAAATTATAGCATTTTTTTGAATTTCGCCAAGGTGTCAGCTTGATTTTCTACACCATATAAAGTATCTTAGAATATGTTGAAGGATGTTTTATCTGCGGTTATAAAATCTGCAGGATATAACATTTTCGGATAAAGATTCCTGATAGGTTAGTTTTCAATTGACGGACGGACGGTGGTTATGAATTTTTTGAAAATTTTGAAAAAGCATAAACTTTTTATTTCTCTGAGCTTAATATTCCTTCTGTTTTTGTATTTGCTTTTTCTTTTTGCTGTTCCTAATTTAATTAATCTTAATAACTATAAAAAAGATATCCAAAAAATTGTTTATGATACGGCGAAACTTAATCTTGATTTTTCGGATATGAAAATAGTAACAACCCCCTGTCTGAAAGCCGGTATAAATGCTAAAGGTGTTGTCCTGTCATATCCTGAAGGAGAAAAAATAGCTTCACTTAAAGAAGCTGAGGTAAAAATATCACTTCTTTCTTTGATTTTAAAAACCTTGAAAGTTTCTGATGTATCCGCAGACAGTCCGGAGCTGAATCTTGTAATTTTGAAAAACGGACAGATTGATATAGTTGATTATATTAATAAAAATATGCCATTACAGCAGGAATCACCTGATACAGCCGCTCAGGAGCTGCCTGTAAAAATATCTGCAAAACTTCCTGTTGTTACAGTAAAAGATTATTCTTTTGTGCTGGTTGATGAAAAGACAAATTATTCTCTGGCTTTAAAGGGAGAGAATTTTATTTTTGATGATGCTGATTTAAATAAACATTTCAGAGTTTCTTCAAACGGTAAATTTCTGATTAACAATGAAGAAAATATCAACTATAATGCACGTGTAAAAATGTTCTGGCCTGCTGTTTCACAGTCTGAGCCGCAGCAGACAGGAGAAATGCCTCAGATAGATTTTATAAGCGAGCTTGTAAAATACAGCCCGAAAGCTGATATTAATGCTGATATTACCTTAAAAGAGCATAACGCTCATACGGACATAAACGGCTATGCAAATCTGGACAAAGTGTCTTTAAAGCTTAACAACAAAAGATTACCTGAAAGCTTTGTTCATCTTACGGCGTCAGGTCATGATACAAAGCTGGAATCCGATTTGTACATAAGCCCTTCTGAAAAAGCTCAATTGCTGGCTGATTTGTCTCACGGACATAAAACAAAAATTGATTTAAGAGTAAAAACAGACAAAATTACTTTTTTAAGCATAAAAAACTTTGCACAGGCATTGTTTGCTTCTTTTGATATTAAAAATGATATTGATTTGATAAATGTTCAGGGTTATATTCAGTCTAATTTCTCTTTAAAAACTGATTTAAAGGATTTTGAATCCTCAGGATATTTTAAACTGTCAGACGGTGTAATCACCCACAAGACAATACCTGTTTCAATTAAATCATTGTGTGCGGATATTGATTTTGCAAACAATTCTTTAAACATTACAAAAGCCGCTGCAAATATAAATGGCGCACAAATAAACGCAGAAGGCAAAATTGATTCTTCTTCAAACACTGATATTGCTGTAAAATCGGATGATATAAATATAGCACCGCTATTCAACGCTTTTGCGCCTGCTGATTTAAAAAACATGTATCTTTTAAATAGCGGCATACTGAATATTAATTTTGATGCAAAAGGCAAACTAGATGATATACAGCTTTCTCTTGCTGCAAAAATCAGAAATTTCCTTTTAAAGAGCAAATCTCCGCTGCCGGTAATGAGCTTATCCGCAAAGGATATGACCGTAGAGGTCGATCCTGAAAATATAAAAATTGTTCCTTTTGATATTCTGTTTAATTCTTCTAAAATTCACATCTCAGGCGGCGTGGAAAATTATTTGAAGAATATGAAAATAAATATCTCTGCTGACGGAGATATTCTTGCAAGCGATTTAAAAAACCTTCTTCCTAAAGAAATCAGATATTTTGTCGGTGCAAGCGGAAAAATCCCTGTCAGTGCTCTTATTAAAGGCAATGATAAAAAAATATCAGTTGAAGCTCAGGGTTATACAAATTCCTCTAATCATTTTTCACCTCTTACGGTTAAAAAGATGATTGGAAAATCCGGACTTGTAAATTTTTCGGCAGTTTATTCCAACGATAAATTGAATATTGAAGATGCTTCATTGTATCAGTCTCCGAAAAATTCTTTCGGCAAAGATTTATCCGCCAACAAAAAAGGTGCACTGAAAATTGCCGGACTAAACGGTCATATTTGTGATGTTTCAACCGGTCATCCTTCTTTAAAAATCAGTTTTTCAATACCAGAATTGCTTGTTTTATCCAGTTCTGTTATGCCGGATGCACAGATAAAAATGAGAGGCGATTTGAGCCTTTTGGGAGATATGAACAACCCTTCTTTTAACGGTTTCTTCTCGGTAAAAGATGTTTCGCTTCCTGATTTTCTGGTAAAAATTCAAGCTGCGGATATTGAATTGAATGACAATCTTATAACCGCAAAAATACAGAATTTTAATATAAATAATACTCCTTTAAATATAGATGCGGTTGCGTCTTCAAAATTTACCAATATATTCCTCATCAAATCATTGATACTTACAAGTACAAATTTTGATGTAGACAATATTTTTGCGGCAATGGATAAAATTAACGCAAAAATGGCTGCAGCAGGTTCATCAGGCAGTACAGCTTCTTCCAACTCATTAGTCGTGCCTGTAAAAATTTCTGACGGGGATTTGAATCTTCAGAAGTTTAAAATGAAACAAGCCGGCGGAAATCTTGAAGCAACAGACGTAACAGGTGATTTTACACTTGTAAATGATTTGTTTAAACTGAATAATTTAAAAGCATCTGTTTTTGATGGCAGCATCTTTGGAGATGTTACTTATAACCTGAAAAATACCGCTGTTACGGCAAAAGTTACAGGTTCTAAAATCAATGCAAATCCTGCAGTGACAGTGTTTGTCGGATTAAAAGACCAGTTAATCGGCAATGTTGATTTTGATGCTGATGTAACATTAAAGGGACAAACTTACGAACAGCAGATGAAAACATTAAACGGCAAAGTCCATTTTGAAATGAAAGACGGGCAGATGGGCAGTCTGGGCAGGTTCGAAACATTCTTAAAGGCAGACAATCTTCTATCTCAAAGCTTTGTTTCGACAAAAATCGGCAGCCTTGTATCTGCAGTTGCACCGTACAACACAGGTAAGTTTTCATACCTGAATGGAGATATAAATCTGAATAACGGAACAGCGTCACTTTCCTCCGTAAAGATGTCCGGTCCTCACATGGCATTGATACTGACAGGAAACGTAAATATTCTGTCTATGATTTCATCTCTTGAAATTTTAGGTTCGCTTTCTCCTGAAGTTACAGATGCGCTGGGGCCTGTTGCGGAGCTGTCAGTAGAAAAATTTGCTTCATTTATACCAAAATTTGGTGCCAAAATAGCTTCCGCACTAAATACCTACAATGCAGCGGCTAATAAATCCGTACTGGCCAAGATACCTGCTTTGACACCAGCAAAAGATAATACAAAATCCTTTAAAGTCATTCTGAACGGGAATTTGAACAACCCTGCCGGTGCAATTGACAGATTCCAGTGGCTGAATACACCTGAAAAAATTCAGCAGGAACAGGAGGCTTTGCAAGAAGCTGTAGAACCGCAAACACCTGTTACAAAAGAAGAAATAAAAGAACAGATAAAAGAAGATATCAAACAGGGTGTTACAAATGCAATACAGCAGAATGAAAAAGTTCAGGAGCTGAAGCAAAATAAAGCCGTAAAAACGCTGAGTGATATTTATAATTTTTATAAGAATTCCAAGACGAACAACCAGACTACGGATACTACCGAAACAGCAGAATAATATGATAAAACATCTGAAAATTTATATTTTTATATTTATAACAGTATTTTATTTTTCAATAAACTGTGCTGTTAGTTTAGAGGTCAAAAAAATTGATCTTGATGATGCAATACAGCTTTCTCTTTCAAACAATCTTGATTTGCAGTCAGCCAGAATAGAAGTAGAACTTGCAAAAAACGGTGTCGGTATTGCTAACAGATTAAAAAATCCCGAGATAAACTTTTTTTATAATTTTGGCAGAGCAGGCCGCAGTGAGCCGCAAATGTTAGGAGTATCACAGACCCTTGAAATTGCGAAAAGAGCTCCGAGAAAGAGACTTGCAAAATCAGAACTTCTGCAAAAAGAACTGGACGTAAAGACAGCAGAGTTTACTCTTGAAATGGATGTAAGAGAAACTTATGTTGATCTTGTGGGTGCAAAAACAATATTGAACGACCTGACTGAACAAAGAGAAATACTGCAGGAACTTCTTATACTTGCACAGAAAAGATATAAAGCAAACAAATGCAGCCAGACTGACGTTATACAGGCGCAAATTGCATTGAATAAACTTGAAACAGAAATAAATTCCGCAAAAACTTTGCTCAATTTAAGAAGAAACGATTTTAATAAAGCCTTAAATATTAAAGAAAATACCTCTGTTATATATGATACAAAAGAAGATTCTCTTCCTGGCGAAACTGTTTTTATCTCTTTAAAAACACCTGACTATAATCAAAAAATGCCGACGTTTGAGGAAATTGAAAAAAGAGCGCTTGATAAAAGAAATGACATAAAACAGGCAAAACAGGCAGTAGATATAGCACAAAAGAATTTTTCCGTTGTTGCAAGACAAAGAATACCGGATATAGAGGTTATGGGAGGATATTCCTTTCTGCCTTCCACGCACGCTGATTCCGGAAGTTTTGAATCAGGAGCGTATGTTGGTGCTAATTTGACAAATATTCCTTTACTTTACAGCTATAAACCGGAGATAAAAAATGCAAAACTGCAGATAGAACAGGCTCAAATTAATTATGAGTCTGTAAGAAATAAAGCACAAAAAGATTTGAGCTCTGCTTATGATAAATTTCTTTCATCAAGAGAGAATTTGATTTTTTACAAACAAAAGCTTGTAAAGGATTCTGAGGATTTGATAAAAATATCAAAGAAAAATTATAATGAAGGAAAAGCTGATTTAACCTCTGTAGTGGTGATGGAACAGTCATACAGAGATATTTTAACGGGTTATATTATGGCGCTAGCTGATTATTATACGGATTGGATAGATTTTTTGAGAGAAGTTAACTCTGAGGATTTCAATTTGTATGGCGAAAACTTGTAATTTCTTATAAACAATTTTATTTATTGTTTTAAATTGTTAACGGCATAAACTGTTACATCAAGAAGTTTTTCTGCATCACTGACAGGCAGTTTTTTGTTCCAGCGGCACGGACAGATATCTATCCCTCCTCGTCTTGTATACAAAGCACAAACAAATAGTGTATCCTCCGGATTAAGGAGGTCATACAGTCTTTTGTATATCATCTCACAGCATTCTTCGTGAAAATGATACTCTGAGCGGAAAGAACACAAATATTTCACAAGAGAGGCTTCTTTTATATGCTTATTTGATTTGTAATAAATAAACACATCGCCAAAATCCGGCTGGTGAGTAACCCTGCAGTTTGACCTGAGAGAATCAAAGTGAAGATAATGTTCTTTGTTTTCTGAAATATTTTCTGTTTCCAGTACTTCAGGTGCTTCTTTGAATTTTTCGATTGTTAAAGAATTTTCATCTATATAATTTATTATATTTTCAAAATTTTGAAATATTTTTAAAAAGTCCTGTTTGTTATCTATAAACTCAAGTTCTATATCTGTTTTTAAAAGATTACTTAAATCTTTTTTAATTAAATTTTTACAAATATTCAGGCATTCCTGCATATTTGGTCCGGATTTTTCCAGATTAAAAGAATTCAGATAAAGTTTTAACGATTTTGATTCGACTATACATTCACTTTCGCAGCTGTATTTGATTTTTAACAATTTTGTAACCGGCAACCCGTTTTGTGTCATGGAAGAAAATTCATAGGTATGCCAGACATCATAGCCGTAGAAAGGGAGTTTATTTTCGTCTATATTGTATTGCAGCCTGTTTTCTTTTCTTGGCACTGCAACCAGCAGTGATGGATTATATGTCTCACTGCCGTCAATTTTTTTTCCAAGATATTTTGATGCGATTTGTTCTGTTTTATCATTCATTTCTTGCACCAATATAATTTTAATAATAACCGCTTAACTTGTCTATTTATATTTAACAGGACTTATATATAACTGTACACAAAATATGCTCGAAATGCAGATATAATCTCATTACGAAACATATACAAGGCGACAATTTTAGACTTTTTTAGTGTAAACTGCAATATAAATACTGTTTAATCAATTCTAATTTTTATATATTAACAAATGTAAATTCCCTCAAAAGAGTATATGTGATTATATTACAAAGGTTTCATTGCTTGTGTGATAGCAATAATTAAGTAAAACATTTGTTTATTAATTTATAAGTGTTTTTATGTACAGAAAGGAAGTTTTTATGTTTGGTGTAGAAAGAATTGGTCAGTATGATGTAAGAAAAATGGATGACAATCGTTATGCGGTAGCTCTAAATAATGGTAATTTAGGTGCTTTTGTAACAGATAAAGCGGGAGTAGAAGAATTAAGACAAAAATATAACAGAGAAACTGATACCGTAGAATTCTCAACAATGAAAGCAGAAGAAGCACCAGAAAAAGAAACTAATAAAGGCGGAAATTGGGGTAAAGCGATTGCATCAACATTTATAACTGGTTTAGGTCAATTATGTGACGGCAGAGTTAAAGACGGACTTGTTGATATTGGTACTGATGCAGCACTCGGTCTCACTGCATTCGGTCTTAAATTAGGCTATGCAAATGCATTTGTTAAAGCTGTACAAAACGGTACAAAACTGGGACTTGGCGGTAAAGCTGCAGCTATTGGTCTTGCTTTGACAGCCGGTGCATTCGTAGCAAACAAAATCCATACTATTGTTGACGCTTACAAAGGTGGAAAATAATAAATAAAAGTATTTACAAAAGAAGAGCCGGCCGGGTTTAACCCTCCGGCTCTTTTGCATGCACGAAATATTAATTTTTTGTTTATTTTTTAATTTTTTGTTGAATTCGATGTTATAAATTAGATAGAAAATTGACATGCTAATTAATTACTTAAAGGAGAGATAAAACTATGGCAAAAACAATTGGTATTGACTTAGGTACAACAAACTCCGTAGTAGCAGTAATGGAAGGCGGAAAACCTACCGTTATTGCAAATGCTGAAGGGTCTCGTACCACTCCGTCAATCGTGGGATTTTCAAAAACAGGCGAAAAACTCGTCGGACAACTAGCAAAACGTCAGGCAATTTTGAATCCTGATAAAACAATTATTTCAATTAAAAGAGAAATGGGTACCGACTATAAAAAGAATATAGATGGTAAAGACTATACACCGCAGGAAATTTCTGCAATGATTTTGAGAAAACTTGCTGATGATGCTTCTGCATATCTGGGCGAAAAAGTTACATCTGCAGTAATCACAGTTCCTGCATATTTTAACGATGCTCAAAGACAGGCAACAAAAGACGCAGGACGTATCGCAGGTCTTGATGTATTGCGTATCGTAAACGAACCTACAGCCGCAGCTTTAGCTTACGGTCTTGAAAAAGATAAAAGCGAAAAAGTTCTTGTATTCGACTTAGGCGGCGGTACTTTTGATGTTTCTATTCTTGAAATCGGCGATGGTGTTCACGAAGTTCTTTCTACTTCAGGTGATACTCACTTAGGCGGTGATGACTTTGACCAGAAGATTATGGACTGGTTAATTGATGAATTTAAAAAGCAGGAAGGCATTGACCTAAGAAACGACAAACAGGCTATGCAGCGTTTGAAAGAAGCAGCAGAAAAAGCAAAATGCGAACTTTCTTCTGTTGTTGAAACAAACATCAACCTTCCGTTTATCACTGCTGACGCTAACGGGCCAAAACACTTGGACATGCAGCTAACAAGAGCAAAATTCGAAGAATTGTCTCACGATTTGCTTGAAAGATGTAAAAAACCTGTAGCAGATGCTTTGCAAGAAGCAGGACTTTCAAAAGGTGACATTGATGAAGTTGTATTAGTCGGCGGTTCTACACGTATTCCGGCAGTACAGGCTCTTGTTAAAGAATACACAGGTAAAGAACCTAACCAGTCAGTAAACCCTGATGAAGTTGTAGCTGTCGGAGCTGCTGTTCAGGCAGGTGTTTTAGCCGGTGAGGTTAAAGATATCGTATTGCTGGATGTTACTCCGTTGACACTCGGTATTGAAACTTTAGGCGGTGTGATGACGCCTTTGGTACCGAGAAACACTACAATACCTGTTTCTAAATCACAGGTGTTCTCAACAGCTGAAAACAACCAGACTGCCGTTGATGTTCATGTACTTCAGGGTGAAAGACCGATGGCTAAAGATAACAAATCTTTAGGTATGTTCAGACTCGACGGTATTCCGCCGGCAATGAGAGGACTTCCTCAAATCGAAGTTACATTTGATATCGATGCTAACGGTATTGTTAATGTTTCAGCTAAAGATAAAGCAACAAATAAAGAACAAAAAATTACTATTACAAACTCTTCTAACCTGTCAGAAGCTGATATCGACAGAATGGTCAAAGAAGCTGAAGCTAATGCTGAAGCTGATAAAAAACACAAAGAAGAAGCTGAAATTAAGAACAATGCAAACAGCTTGATATCTTCAGCAGAAAGAATAGTAAAAGACTTTGAAGGCAAAATTTCTGATTCTGACAAATCAAAACTCGAAGAACAAAGAAAAGCTCTTGAAGAAGCTTTAAAAACAAATAAATCTGCTGATGAAATCAAAAAGATGTCAGAAGATTTGCAGCAGACAATGTATGCAATATCTCAGGCAGCATACTCTCAAGTTCAGCAGGAATCTAATACAAATGCCGGCGATAATGCTGAAAACAATTCAGGTTCATCTGACACCGGCAGCAGCGGTTCCGATGATGATGTAATTGATGCAGAGTATACTAAAGAGTAATAATTTCACTTACCCTGATAAAATAAAGGCTCTCTTAAGAAAGAGGGCCTTTACTTTTTTTACATTTATTATTTATATCTGTCATAAAAAGCAGATTCAGGATGTGCGGAATTAGAGAGAACAATTTCTCTGTACTCGTTTTTGTCTATATCCACACCCATGTTTTTTATTTTAATTTCAGGGGATTTTTTCTTTTTATCTAAAAAAAAGTTTTCTTTCATATATTTATTCTAATACAAAAATTTTTATTGATACTCTTAATCCTCAATTTTATCTAATCTAGTGTTGCAGTTGCCGCCAGCAGTCTTGAAATCAGACGTTCGGGAAAAGCGTGGTTTTCCCTCACAAGAGGCGTTCCTTCTCTGCGTTCAGTCAGCCCCGTCAGATTTCGCTGTCTTGAAATTCCTTCCCGCTCGTTGCTGCCGCTGACTACGCTACGCTGCCGTCAGCTTCGCACTCGCTCACCGGGTTTCACCCGTCCGGAATTTCGCTGTCTTGAAATCAGACGCTCACGAAAACTCAACGTTTCCGCTCGCAATGGCACTGGGTTCGGCGTTGCCTCACACGGCGTGCCAGTCAGATTTCGCTGTTGGCTGTGCCGGACTTGTTGTATATTGAACTTGTTTATTGCACAGGTTCAAGAAGCGGATTTGCCTTCTTTTCTTAGCGAGCTAAGGCGAGCTAAAGAAAATGGCGTCACTGCTGAACCACAAATAATTAAAAAAAAATTAAGGTCTGTAAATAGTGACCGGACGGACAAAGTCCGGGGAGCGAGACACGAAATGAGCACAAGCGACAGCGCAGCGAATGACAGTGTCGAGCGTGAAGAAAATCCAAGAAGTAGTC
>CALUVO010000070.1 GCA_944324245.1 Candidatus Gastranaerophilales bacterium
CTCCGACTACTTGTTGAACCTGTGCAATAAACAAGTTCGTTGTTTAATAATAAGTCCGGCACAGCCAACAAGTGCATGGGGTCACTTCCGTAAAATGCTAGACTTGGCGTCACTCGCACTCCGTGTACACTCCTACAAGCGAGGCCGCCTCAGACAAAATAAAAAATAAATAATTTTAATAAGGAAATAAGGAGGTATATATGGAAATATCACAAAAAAATTATTCTGCACAATCATTCGGTGCAAAATTTGAAGCAAAAGCACTAAAAGAAGTTGTAGACTATGCTGCAGAGACAAAACAGTTAAGAAAACTCGATACTGCATTAAATAATATATTGCACGCAAATGAAGGTGATATTCTCATTATTCATGGAAATACGCCGGACGGACGTATTTTTTCAAACTTTACAATGGGAAAACGAACTATTCAAAATTTTTCTAACGGTGCAAAATCTCCTGTTGAAGCTACCTTTAACGGTATTGTAGAGCTAGGCGAACTTGGAAAGAAATTCAGACGTTTAGTAGGCGGTAATGTAAAAGACAATACAACAGCATCAGAACTTATTTCCCGTTATTCAAAATAAAACTTTGTAATGCTGTCTGTCTCTATGTGTCGATACTTTGAAAGGTAAAAATATTATTGCAATAATTTGAGATTATTTGCCGCTTCTTTATGCTGCGGATTAAGTTCCAGAACTTTTTCATATTCAACTTTTGCCTCATCCTTTTTGCCGGCAACCTCATAAGCAAGTGCAAGATTGTATCTGATATCCACATTATCAGGGTCTAATGACACTGCTGTTTCCAGCGATTTTAGTGCAGCATCGTGTTCTTTATCTTTTGATTGCAATATACCCAGGAAAGTATGCGCACGGGCATTTTTAGGGTCTATAAATACTGCTTCTTTGTAACATTTTTTTGCTTCTATAAAGTTTTGCAGTTCATAGTAAATATCAGCCAAAGTTTCATAGTATAAACTTACCTCAGGAGCCAGTTCTATTGCTCTTCTGCATTGTCTTATTGCTTCAGAGTAATTTTTAATCTGCCTGTTTGCATTTGCCAGTTTAAAATATATTTCAGGATTCTCGTTGTTATATTGCATAGCTTCAGTAAATTTGTCAAAAGCTTGTTTTGTTTTACCTTGCTCTAAAAGATAGACAGCTTCTTCTGCAAGTATTGTAGACAGGTTGTTGTGAATAACCTTTATATCAGAAGGCACCGCAACCTCCAGAGCATCATCACAAACTTTTTTGGCTTTTTCAAAATCTTTGTTCATACAATGCGCCATAGCAAGGGTCTGGCTCAACAGCAAATTTGTCGGGTCCTGTACAATTGTTTCATTGATAAGAGCTATACTTTCTTGAATTTTACCGGTGTATAAATATATTTTTGCTATCTGGTTTTTTACTGCAAATATATCAGCTCCTTGAAGTCCGAGTGCTTTTTGGGCATATTCCAGAGCTTCATCGTATGCGTGTACATGAAACAACAGATTTATAATTTCTTCATAATAAAGATAGTTTTCCGGCTCTAAATCAATAAGCTTTCTGGAATAGTAAATAACACTTTCTGTATCTTTTTCTTTCAGATAAATTTTTCTCAAATCTTTTATTACTTCTATATTGGAAGAATCGTGCTCCAAAACTTTTTTATAAAAATTTATAGCTTTTTTGTACTCACCGTATGTTGTATAAATACTACCAATAATCGTATAATATTCAACTTTTTCCTCTTCATCATCTATGTAGGTAATGAGTTGTTTATAGAGTTTTAAAGCAGATTCTTTTTGTTTATTGTTAAAGTATAACTGTGCAAGATTCCGCATTGCATTTACATCGTATTTGTCTTTGCTCAGGATATAGCTGTAAAAATGTATGGCTTTTTTATTTTGATGAGTATTTTTATATAATGTTGCCAGCTGCTGATATAAACCCATGTCATCTGGATAAAATTGAACAAGCACCAGAAGATTAGATATAGCTTCATATTCTTTCTGAGTTTCTATATAGGATTTTACAAGCAGCCTTCTCAATTCATGATGATAAGGATTCTGGGCAAGGTATTTTTTTGCAAGTTTTTGCCCTGTACCAAAATCTCCTGCAAGCAAAAGAGTTTCTACCTGTTTATAAACTTCTTCAGGAGTAATTTGCAGATCATCGCCGTCTTTTTTCTTGTATTTAGAAGTTTCCTCTTTTAATCTCAGGTAAACATACGCAAGACCTGCTACAAAACATATAAATAAAATTATAAGTATCAGATTGTTAAGCATTCTGTAATCCTGTTTATAAAATGGTTATCCGGGAGGCCATTTTAAAGGTCTGCCTGCAAGGATATGCAGGTGGATATGAAACACCTCTTGTCCTGCCTCTTTGCCTGTATTGATTACTGTTCTGTAGCCGGTGAGTTTTAATTTCTTTGCAACTTCCTTAACTGCGTTTAACAAAGCAGACATAATTTTAGAATCCTCTAATTCATTTAAAGATGCATAATGTTTTTTGGGTATAACAAGTACATGCACCGGTGCCTGTGGATTCAGGTCGTTAAAGGCAACTGTATAGTCATCTTCATATAGCAGATTTGACGGTATTTCTTTATTTGCTATTTTACAAAAAATACAATTTTCCATTACTTTATCCTTTTTCAACTATTATTATAATCTATTAAAATATAATTGGGAAGCATACAAACACTGTAGATAATTTGAAAATTACGTAACATATACAAGAATGACGGGCTTTTTCATCATCCTGAAGGCAAAATCCGAAGAATCTGCAGCAAGTACTAAAATATTTTCTCATAATAAATTTATCACTTATTAAACCGTCATCCTGAGGAGCGAAGCGGGCTCAGGATCTTTCCGGTTTGGAATTTGCATATCAGATTGGTAAGATTCTGAACACAGCTGACAAATAAAAACAAAAAGAAAAGGCCCTCTCTGCACTAAGGGCCTATAGAACATTCTAAACACTAATCTTTACTGTCTAT